>BNXH01000006.1 GCA_025999435.1 Bacteroidia bacterium
CACGGACAATACGCTCGCCAGCGCGGGCGCAAAGGTGGTCGTGTTGAACGGCAGGGTGGTTTCCTGCATGTCGCCCGTAACGAAGGTAAAGCCGCTGCCGAGCGTGTTGTCCGTGCCGGTGGCTTTGTCGGATACGTTGTAGCCGCCGGAGGTGCATGTCGATTGGGGGTAGTTTTGTACCACATTGCCGCGGTTTGAGGCGGTGTTGCCGAAGAAGATATTGCCCGTGAGCGTTACGGCGCCGCTGTAACTGCATATTGCTCCGCCGGCGCTTGCGCTGTTGTTGTAGAAGGTGCAGCCGCGCACATTCAGTGCAGCCGTACCGCCGGTGCTGTATATCGCTCCGCCGTCGGAATTGGTGTTGGTTGTTTGATTGCCGCTGAAGATGCACGATTCGAGGTTGAGCGTGCCGCCACCGTTACGGATGGCTCCGCCGCCGCTTTCGGCTATGCCGTTCCTGAAATGCAGCCCGCTCAAGGTAATGATTTTACCGGGGGCGTTGACACGGAGTATTTGCGAATCTGCGCCCGGGGCGATGCCGCTGCCGTCGAGCGTAACGCCGTTGCCGGAGATGGTTACGCTTTTGGCGATTTCCAGCCCTGCGGTCGTCAGTGCGATGGTTTGCCCCGCCATACCGGGGGCAAAGGAGATAGCGCCGCCGTCGGCGATGTCGGCGATTGCCTGCCGCAGACTGCCTGCGCCGTCGTTATTGCCGGTGGTTACGGTAATCATTAGCGTCGCGCTGAACGCGGCTGTTATATCCGCCCCCTGTGTTAGAAATTTTGTGCTGCCTGCGGTGCGATACGAGCCGTTGTCGCCGAAGGTGAAGGTGTAACCGCTGCTGTAAGACGGCAGAAAATCCGTGCCGTTGATGGTAAAGCCCGTCAGGTTGTGGCTGGCGTTGGGGGTTGCAAGGATGTCTAAGGCTTGACCGCCGCGTACAAGGGTTTTGCTCGATAAATCTCCTTCAGCCGACGAGACGGAGAGCGAACCGTTCGCCGGCAAATTAAAATTTACGGTATATCCGAATGTAGCGAAGATACTGTGCGGCAATCCGTCATTGGGGAATGTGTGAACGAAAGTTGCGCGGTCGGTGACTGTTTGCGCCACGCCGTCAACAAACACCTGGTCTATCACATATCCTGCAACTGTGGGCGTAACCGTGTAAGTATCATTAGCGCCCGCGCTGATTACCCCGCCGTAACCCGCCGTGGCGGTGATGTTGCTCGCGCCCGCCGCCGTCGCCGTAATGGTGAGCGTCAGAGTGGTTGTAGTCTGCTCTGTTCCTCCACCCTTGTTCAACTTAACCGTAAAGGTATAGTTGCCGTCCGTGCCGTCGGGATTGTCGGCTGTTCCGGCAACAGGCGCTGTGTAACTTACCTTTGTCACGGTTGCCGTTACCCCGTTGAGCGCCAAATTGCCGATGATTTCGTTTATCTTTGCCAATGCCGCCTCTTCGTTTGCCGCCGCGGCTTGCGTTGTCGTGTATGCAGCGTTTTGTACAAGCGTTTTCGCCGCCGAAATGTCGGCGTTATCCTGTGCCGGGGAATACACCGCGTTCGTTACACTCAGCTTTGACGCTGCCTTTTGCGCGGCTGTGCCGCCGTAAAACACATTTAATTCGGGATAATAGGAATAATCATTGCTTCCGTCTGCGTCATTCGCCCGCTTAGTCCAATCGCTCGTGCCTAACGCGGACAGTTCGCCGGTCAACACGCCGTCAGCCGTCATTTGCGCTGTGGTCAGCCCGGTTATGCCTGTGGAGTTGCCTCCGCCTGTTGCGTTTGCCTGTTCCGAGGCTTGTGTGTCAAAATAGCAGTTGGCTACCGTCGCCGAGTTGTTTCTCGAACCGACCGCGCCCCCAACAGTTGCCGAAGCGGTGACGTGTCCTGCCGCATAGCTGCTTGACAGATTGCCGCTTGCCGTCAGCCAACCGACCAGCCCGCCGACAGTCCCGCTGCCTTTCGCGCTTGCTGTGGAATAGCAGTTGCTGATTGTACCGGCTTGCTGCCCTGTGATGCCGCCGACTTGTGCGCCAACGCTTTCCACACTTCCCGCGGTGAAGCAGCCTGTGATAGCGCCTGCGGCGTTACGTCCCGCCAGCCCGCCGACATTGTTTCCTTGCCCGGTGACTTTGCCGACAACATAGCAGTTTTCGATAGAGCCGCCGTTATGGTATCCCACCAGTCCACCGACTTCGGCGTTCCCGGCGACGCCCTTTGTTTCTTCGGTTTTCACACCGAGATTTTTGATATCTGCCGTGTTTCCTGTGTACCCGAACAGTCCAATGTTACTGCTTGATGTACGGTCAATCCACAGTCCGGTAATTTCATACCCGTCGCCATCGAAATGCCCGAAGAAACTATTAGCGGAGGTACCGATGGGCAGCCAGCCTGCGCCGCCTCCTGATAAATAATCGGTGAGGTCGATGTTGTTCGCCATCTTAAAATATTTATCCGAGTTTGCGCTGCCGAGATAGCTGCGTACCATATCAAGTTCCGCCGCCGTTGTTATCAGCCACGGACTTGCCTGCGTTCCCTCTCCCGATAGACTAATCGCGGCAAACGCGGCTGTTACATTGTGCGGGGTGGTGATGCCCGCAATCGTGTACGCCGCTGCCGTGCCGTTTACCTCCGCGCCGTTGTCCGTCCATCTTTGCATCGCGTAACCCGTGCCGGGCATTGCTGTGAATACGACGTTTTTACTCTGCTGAACAAAATCGCCGGAGGTTACGGCAGTGCCGCCCGCGTCGGCGGTAAGCGAGCCGCCCGCGCCGCTGCTGAACTGAACAAGGTGGTTTACCGTGCCGCTGCCGGCTATCGTGCCGAGTTGGTTAAACGTGCCGCTGTTGTTGATTGTGCCGTTGTTCGTCAGTGTATTGCCGTTTGGAATGGTCAGGGTTTGCCCTGCGCCTATGGCAAGCGTTTTACCCGCCGGAATGGTAAAATCATCCGTCGGGGTAACGCTTCTGCCGTAAACCGCGCCGTCATTGCCTTTGAAAATCACGCCGCCTGAAAGAGTGCCCGCCACCGCCGACGAGATAGAGGAAGCGAACGCTACGGTGTTGCCGAAAATAAACACCTTGGCGTCATTGTTATCCTCACCCGCTCCGATTCCATAACCTCTATTGCTTGCGGCTTCAACCACGCCGCCGCTGATGGTTACCACGGTGCCGCTGTAATGCGTCCCCCCCATTGAATACCACCCGTCGCCGATACCCGCACCGTCACCGCTTGCCGCCGTGACCCTGCCGCCTGTGATAAATATCATATCAACTTTTCCCGCAGCGCCGCCGCCGATTCCCGCGCCATACGAGGAATTCCTGCCTTTGGCGTCAACCACACCGCCGCTGATTGTGATTGTGCCGCCCGAAGACTTATAAGCGCCGCCGATTGCCGCGCCGACACTTCCGGTTAATGTTGCGGTCACGTGACCGCCGTTGATTATGATTGTGCCGCACTTACTATCCTCAACACCGCCACCACCGCCAATCCCGGCAGCCTGACCTGCGCTTGACACATTTATATTGCCGCCGTTGATGGTTATATTGCCGCCGTGAGCGCGCGCCACGTCATACGTATTTGGGGAACCGGATATCAATCCGCTACCGCCGCCAATAGCCGCGCCATATACGTATGTGTTACCGCTGACCGTAACGTTGCCGCCGTCTATAATCAGCGTGCCGTTGGTGGTGTTAATTCCCGCTTGGTTGCCAAAGGAAGTCGGATTACTGGCGGGCACATTGAGTGTAATATTGAGACTGCCGCCGCTGCCGCCGTCGCTGATGGTAAAGGTAACGCCGGACAACAGTTTTATGCCGTTGCAGTTTCCGTCTGTCAGGTCAATCGACAGCGTTTTGCCGTTTAAGTCGAGGACGAGGTCGCTCTGGATAATCAGCCCCGCTGTTTCGCCGCTCACCGTGTAGAGGTCGTCGTCGGCAATGCTGATGTCGCCGGTCAGCCTGACCGTTCCGCCGCTTGCCGCCGCCGCTTGCAGCGCGGTAAGGTCGCCCGCGTCCGCCGCCAGCGCGGTCTGCGTCAAGCCGAGCAGCATAAGCGCTGTAAATACGATAGTGAGGATTTTGTGTCCCGCACTGTTTTTTTCTGTCATTGTCTTCATAGAATATTTATTATTTATTTATTGAATTATTATTGTCTGTAGATATATTCATTTTATCCAATTTGCAAAAGTATAACATGTATTTTTGAAAGTGGTCGCAATTCATGAATTGCGACCACTTTGTTACATTTGAGGAAGAAATGGAACAAAATGAAGCCGGCAGGGTGCCATGTTATTCCTGTTTACAAAATAATTATTATTACCTTTGCGGTCAAAAAACAATAAACATCGGTATGAATAAAATCGTTACTCTTTTGCTCCTTGCAACCCAGTTTGTCCTATCAGCGTCTGCACAAGCCGGGAGAGATACGCTTATTCACCTGCCCGCCTACACCGACCTGATGCTGTCTGCCCCGGTGAAAGTAAACCCCGATACCGTTTTCTATCATATCGCCACCCGCACGTATGCGGAAAACCTTGAAGAATTGTTCTGTTACTACGAAGAACGTGTGCTTAACCTTTCTCCTGAAGAATTGAAACAGGAAATCGAGCGTATGAAACAGGCTGCCCGCCGCTACCGCAGCGACAAACCGGAAGCCGAAGCGGAATACCTTGCCGCCTATTCCGAAGAAACCGACCCGGTTGCAGCCATGCAGTCGGTACTGAGC
Organism: Bacteroidia bacterium; assembly: GCA_025999435.1. Taxonomy (GTDB): domain Bacteria; phylum Bacteroidota; class Bacteroidia; order Bacteroidales; family Dysgonomonadaceae; genus Dysgonomonas. The sequence continues at coordinate 4,728 of BNXH01000006.1, forward strand.
CATGCAGAGGCACGCGGAGATTTGTATATGACCCTTCGCGCCCGCGAGTTCATCATTGTGAGAGCTTACCGGATGCAGTATTTCCATGTTCTTTTTCCGCTCATCCTGAAGCAGTTGGCTGATTTGGAAAAAGTTTCCCCGCAGGATTTCCCCGACAAACAATACTGCTATCATCATATCGGCAAAATCTATCTCGACTTCGGCGACTACGACCGCGCCATCCCGCTGTTTCGGAAAGCCCTGCTCGACAACCCTGCATGGCGTACCTTTTACGACCAGGGAAATATCCGGGCACGTTATTCGCTGGGGAGCTATTTTGCCTCTGTCAATGAGTTGGACAGCGCCGAATGTTATTTCCGTTCCATACTCGAAAGTTCCGACTCGGTAAAATTTCGTCCCATATACAACGCTCAGGCGGTCATCCAATTGGGACATATTGCCGTCCGCCGCAGGCAATATGACGAAGCCCTGCGCCTCTACCGGGAAGCCATTCCGGTGGTGACTGCCTATAAGAGCGACCTTTTGACCGTCGATATGCTTATCGGAACAGGAAACGCCAGTCTGGGGAAAGGCGACCTGAAGCAAACCAAAGCAATCATCGACTCCGTTCATATCCTGCTCAACCATTTCCCGTCCACCGGTCATGACCGCCACCTGACGGCTTTCTATCCGCTGCTGAGCAAGTATTATGCCCACACCGGCAACGAGCAGGCGGCATCGGCTTATCTCGACTCGACCCTCGCCGTCAATAAGCGAATAGAAAATCAATACAGCGTCATGCTCCTGCTGCGTGCCGAACAGGAAGATTTTCTGGCGCGGCAGCAACAGAAAGAACAGCAGATACGCCTGCGGGAACGGACGATAATAGCCGTTTCAGGTATTGTGCTGCTGCTTGCAATTACACTAAGCATCATTATCTATCTCTATCGCAAACGGCAAATCGCCTACCGCGAACTCGTCCGTAAAAACCTGCAATGGGCTGACGGCGGCAAAACAGCAACGCCTTCTGCGATGGACACAGCCTTAATGACCAAGATACGGAAACTGATGGTCACCGATAAAATATACACCAATCCCGCACTGACTGTGGACTATTTGGCACGGGAACTGGGCGTTAGCATTACTTACGTTTCTGCGGCTGTCAATCGTTGCGAGCAGAGGAATTTCAACGCTTATATCAACGAATTTCGCGTGAAGGAAGCCATTCATCTGCTGTCGCAGCAGGCGAGCGCAGGCAAATCGGTCGATGAGATTGCCGATACGGCAGGCTTCAACGACCGTAAATCATTCTACCGCGTATTCAAAAAAACAACCGGACTGTCGCCTACCGATTTCAGAAAGAACATGGGGAAAGAGGATTGAGAATTATCAATGATGTTATAAACTAAAAAAAACTATTTCATGCAATCAAGCTATTTAAATAAAATGCTTATCTTTGCGGAAAGAGTTATTTGAAAGCATGAAAAACTAAGTGTATATCAGCACTTTCTCCTCTACTTATCCGTTGCCTTTTTCATGCGAAATTTTTCCAGATTGCTGAAAGTCAGGTGAATTAGCTTTGACTGTGACAATAGTATATAAAAATCTGTCATTGGTAGGGTTCGCCCGAAGCAATCCAGTGGCCCCACCCCAGCCCTCCCCGAAAGGAAGGGAGTTTCAAGGGAGGCTTTTCCCCCTTTGGGGGAAGTAAAGGGGCTCCCCCCGCTCGCGCAGACGTCCCGTCTGAGTGTTGCGTAGCAAAAGGAGATTTGCCCTTTCGGGCAACACAAGCACAAAATGTCCGCGCGAGCGAGGGCACATTAATCATTATCTTGTAGGGGATTTGTTTTCCCTATAGGAACAAGTGGGCAGGAGAAATCCCACTCCCCGGACAACAAAAGAGATTACCGGCATGTATTTTGACACACCCTCTTCGTTTTCTTATAAGTAATGCCAATCAGCAGTTAAAGTTATTGCTGTAGTGTAAAAACGTTCGATTATCTTGAGCAGATAAACGTCTATTGCTTATATTCTCAACATATGCTCATCACTGCCCCGCCTGCGGAACTAATGCACGGGAGGCTGACGCACGACAAGAGCCTGCCTTGTCTGGCTTTAGCCGCGCCGTTAGCTTCAAGTACGGGGTACCCATAGGACGAAAAAGGCGTTAAAAACAAAAACGTGTTTGAGCTTATCAAATGATTCGTATTATACAAAACCCGGAGCGAGTTTTTTTGTTTAGCCTTTAAGTCCGTTATGGGTCGGACGTTGAAGCGGGGGCGCAAAAGCGTTTTTGGTTCCTTTTGCGGCTTTGGGCAAAAGGGACGCAAGCAATCTGTGATTGTGCGCAGAGAAGTTGATGCAAATAATCGAACAATTAATTACATACACTTCGTTCCTGTGATTATTAATTCAACTGCTGATTCACATAAGTTATGATTCTTTTTTAGAATCTTACGCCATAACCAACCATGATTGTCGCACAATCCCAATCTTGGAACGTATACTTGAATTCAAAGTTTGCATAGCTATTGTCTGAAAGATCGTAGCTGGCGCCTGCTCCCAAGTTGAATCCAAAATCTGTCATTCCATGCGATTCAGTTTTAACACCGCCTCCAAGATCAACGGAAGAAACTCGGTTGTTTATAACCCCAATACCGGCCAAAGGATATATAGATAATCCGTCTTGTACCTCAAATACATAATGAGCATTCAGGTTTATATCTAATCCTGTTGTATTACTTTTAGGAAAGAAGAAAGTTACATCCGGAGCTAAACGAATATTATCCGTAATGTTGTAACGACCTTCCAGGCCTAGGCCAAATCTTTTATAATCTGTTTGATACCCGGCTTTCAATAATAAAGATTTAGTTCCTGTTTGTGCATTCACACCCATGAAGATAGCGATTGACGCTATAAGGAGTAATAATTTTTTCATAACGATTTGTGTTTTAAATTCGAGGCTAAAGTATATTAATTTTTTAATATTTACAAAATAATATAGCACGGATTTTTTTCCTTATTGAAGGCTGAAGTATTGGTTGCGATGTTTAATCACATTGATATACAAATTATTATATCCGGTGATTTTTCTCTTGTATTTTCTCTCTCTAAATAGTCTATGAGTGTACAAAAAAAATTATTACTTTTGGAGAAAAATACTAAACATACTAAAATGATATTTCGTTTTTTACTTTTATCAGACGAGGTTGAAGACTTCAAACGTGAAATTCAGATCAGTGCGGATGCGACATTTCTTGACCTGCATAAGGCTATTCTTAAATCGGTAGATTATAAAGAAGGGGAAATGACGTCTTTCTTTATATGTAGTGACGATTGGGAAAAAGAACAGGAAATTACGCTTGTGGAAATGGATACAAGTTCAGATGAAGATTCATACACCATGGATGTGTCGGTTTTGAACGACTTTTTAGAAGATGAAAGGCAAAAGCTCATGTATGTATTCGATTATCTGACAGAAAGAGCGTTTTTTATGGAACTTCGCGAGATAATTACCGGGAAAGATATCGATGAGGCAGTATGTACAAAATCGATAGGTAATCCTCCGGCTCAGACTGTGGATTTTGATACTGTCGCGGCAAGCTCGACAGCCTTGGATACCGGTGAAAATTTTTACGGGGACGAAGGGTATGATCTTGATGAGTTGGATGCGGAAGGTTTTGACGGGCTGGATGATGTCCGGTTGCCTGGTGACGAAGAATATTAATGAAAACCCTGATAGTACTGCTTGGCCCTACGGGTGTAGGGAAAACAGCGCTAAGTATAAATATTGCTGAATATTACAGGTCTTGTATCGTATCAGCAGATTCCCGGCAATTTTTTAAAGGATTGGAAATTGGTACTGCTGCCCCTACAGCGGAAGAAAAGTCTCGTGTCCGGCATTACCTTGTGGGGATGCTGGATGTGGCGGATTATTATAGCGCCAGTGAATTTGAGCAGGATGCGTTATCTATTATAGAGGAAGAGCACAAATCTCAGGATGTTGTTGTCGCTTCCGGAGGATCGATGATGTATATCGATGCCTTATGCAAGGGAATTGATGATGTACCCACAATAGATGAGAAATTAAGGCAAGAAGTCTACGCTTTATACGAACGTGAAGGATTAGATCCTATTCGCTCTCAGTTAAAAATGCTTGATCCTGACTTTTATAATGAGGTTGACCTGAAAAACTACAAGCGGGTAATTCATGCTTTGGAAGTCTGCCTGATGACGGGAAAACCTTATTCTTCTTTTCGTACAAATACAAAAAAATACCGGCCGTTTAATATCATAAAGATAGGTTTGACGCGTAATCGTGAGGAGCTTTATGGACGTATTAACCGACGGGTGGATACGATGATGGCTGAAGGATTGTTAGATGAAGCCGGAAAATATTATCCTCAACGACACCTCAATTCACTCAATACGGTAGGATATAAAGAACTTTTCAAATATCTGGATGGAGAATGGTCTCTCGAATTTGCAATAGACAAAATAAAGCAAAATACACGTATATACTCTCGTAAGCAAATGACATGGTTTAAGCGGGATAAAGAAATACACTGGATAAACCTGTCAGAGATAAACGACAGCGATGCATTAAATCAAATAGTGGAATTAACCCGAATTTGTAATTAATTACCTTTCTATTGTTAAAATGAGATATATTGTTTACTTTTGACTAAACTAAAAAAAACATTATGAAGCTTTACAAATATTTGGTGATTATATCGGTTGCTATTTTTAGCACTATTGGTTTTACAAGTTGTGAAAAAAAATATTACGAGGTTGGTGCAAATATAGAATCTTTCATTTTTGAAGTAGACTATGATCATTGGGAGTGGAATACTTCGGCAAACCGTTACGAATATTCATTTTCTTTCCCGGAGTTTGATAATTATATGTTTGATCAGGGGTCTGTGGATGGCGCTGTTTATATTTGGAAAACTGTGGGAGCAACGGATTACCAGGTGTTGACACCATTGCCTTATCAGCAATCTTATTATGATGGTAGCATAATGTATTCTGAAACTATAGGGATGGATCTACATTTAGAACCTGTAAAAAAAGTGGTTTTCTATATTCAAAGAAATGATCTAACGGCTGAAAGTCGTTTTTTGGATGATTATAAGTTTAAAGTAGTCTTTACATATAGACAATAACACTGTGACAGGAAGTTAAATTTATAAATAAAAACAGGCATAATAGATTATGTCTGTTTTCGTTTTATATGGCGCTTAATAAAAACTTATTCTACTATTTTCTTGTACTTCCACAGACTATTTTCCCCTTTACTGAGAATCAGTGAATCTGCTGTCAGTAAATTTATATGGAGCGTATTATTTAATACGGAATCTGTATGTAGATTAAGCTCGAAATCACTGATTGTAAAGGTATATTCCGAAGTCTCATTCAGGTCTACCATTTGTTGAGAACATTTATTGCCGTTAAATATCAAATAAGTTATTTGCTTATTGTAATCAACATTAATGGTATCGAACAGATTGCGCTCTGCATCTACAAGCATCCACTTACCCTGTATAAATTTGTGATTAGCTTCATCACTATTGTACGGTTTGCAGCATAGTAATAAGCTGGTAAATAGTGTAAGAAGTATTATTTTGTTAGCCCGCAACATATTTTTGCAAATAATTTACTGCAAAAAAACAAATAATTTCCCGTAATAAGAAGTTCTGTTTCGTAAAAATTATAAGGTATCCGATTTTCATATTATATTTGTTTCTTATAATATAAAACATGAAAACATTAGGTAATATTATTTGGGTTATATTCGGAGGATTCATGATTGCTCTCGAATATTTTATCGCGGGTTTTCTAATGTTGATAATCATAATAGGTATTCCTTTTGGTATACAAGCTTTCAAATTGGGGATTTTCGCTCTTTGGCCTTTTGGAAGTAAAGTTGTTGATGATAAGAGTTCTATAGGATGTTTAAGTCTTTTTTTTAACATCATATGGATTATAATAGGAGGCTTTTGGATAGCCCTCACTCATTTGTTTTGGGGGATTCTCTTTTGTATCACTATCATTGGCATTCCTTTTGGTAAACAACATTTCAAACTGGTGCATCTGGCATTGGTGCCGTTTGGGAAAAAAATAGAAACATAAAACAAACCATAATATCATGAGATATATAAATCTTCTTGTGCTGGTAATACTCATTATTGGCGCTACACCTAAAATATCGGGACAAAGCCGTAACTACCAGTCCGAGCGGCCTATGATAGAAACGCAGTCTGATAAATTGAGGACAGCTAAAGGATGGAAATTAGATATTCTGGGAAACTGGATCTCAAATGAGAATGCAATATCCGATACCGAATTAACAGAGGTGACCAAATATTCAGTTCCACAGAACTTTAAATGGTTGCAATTTGCTCTTCTCAAAAATAGGAAGCAAGATATATATGCTTTACTTTATGAAACCACAGCTTATATATCAGCCGGGCAAAGCGAAAGACGGGTATACTATTTTTTGATGACCGGCCGGTCATATTCAAATATTGTTTCTACTATTCAAAAGAAAACAGGAGAAACTCTGACTATACATTCGTCATCTTTTGGTTATATGTCAGACAGCGACGGAGTATATACCGCCGGTAAATTATTGAGACAGATGGAGCAGTCGATTCTGGATGCTGAAAAATCCCCTGTTTATAATTTAAATCTGAATGCACAACATGTGGATAACGAGGATGTTGTCCGGTTTAGACTGCCCGAACAAGCTTCTTTGATAAAAGATGAAAGTCTTAAGGAAAGCTATTTTGAAACAAACCTGAAAGATATTCAACAAATTTTGTTACCTGTTTCTTCTCAAGCCGAAACGGGTGAATTCGATCTTGGAAATGTTACAGTTTCCCCTTCCCCTTCCGGTATAGCGCAATCTGTTGAGGATGGTATAGTAGATAGAATTCCGGCAAAACCTAAAGAGGAGGATTTTAATCTTACGGATCAAAAGCAGGTTTCACAAACCGGAGATTCTATTGGTAATAGTGTGCAGCACGTTCCGGTGCAAGATACGATTGCCGCAATAAACGACAGGCCGGCGAAAGAAACAGCCATTGTTTCAGCGCCGATAGCTCAAATGTCTGATATAGAAGGTTGGTATTTAAATACTGAAGGGGAATGGGTGACAGAAAACAATCATAGCTATACGTTTGAAACTGTTGGAAAATACGAAATGCGTAATTTTAAGTACAGAGATAAGGACTATATACTGATTACCCGCTTCGAAAAATATGCAGGGGCATCATATTATCTGATATCCAAAGAAGCTTATTTGAATACATTGGTTGCATTGGAAAGGTCATCTATTCTTCGCTTTCCGGTAATAGCATATGCCGGCATTGGGAATACTCTCAGGGATATGATAGAACTTAGTGAAAAGACCATTGATACTCCTGAAAATAAAGATGCGGTTGTATATCGCACAAATTATATGGTGATACAATATAAATTATCGTTACAGAAGAATATATCCCGTTTCTTTGTTTTCTATCAGGAATGTTCCAAATATGGCGCTGAAACGTCGAGGGAAAACTGTAATACAAAAGTTTCTAATAAAATAAAATATGGAGACGAAGCTATATTAGGGTCAGATATCCTGTTTAATAAAGCTTACTATGAAAGCACATATAATAGCTTTGTGAATTTTTTTCGCAGGCCTGTGTCTTCGGACTCGTTGCCGGAACCTGCTCACCAAGAGGATAAAACGGAGTGGAATATAGAAACCAGATAAGAACTACGAGTAATTTTTATAATAAGAAAGAAGCTGTCCTAAAAGACCTTTTAGGACAGCCTCTTCTTTAATATTTTGATGGATTAAGCTTTTGCTTTTGCCTTAGTCTCTATTTCAGAAAATTCTTCAGCGAGTTTTCCTGCAACATCCCCCGTTATCTGATTGATTTTTTGCTTCCCTTTTCTTATTTCCTGTCTTGCTTTTACTCCGGCTCTTAGCGCTTTGCTTCTACCCACAATTAAGCCATGATCTAATTCTTCTTTAGCTTTACCCACAGTATTGCTCAATCTGCTGCGTAATTCTTCTCTGGTTTCCTCGTCTGACAACTTTATTACTGCATATACACCCAATGCGCCGACAACCAATCCTAATAGAAATCCTCTCATAATGTGTTGATTTAATGAATTAGACAATCCTTGTTTAACAAATATAGGTATTTATTATTAATAACAACGAAGGAAATTAGATTGTTTATTGGTCTGTCGGGGATATTTTCATTTTATATATTCAAAAAAGGAATAGAATATCAGTTATTTTTATAACTTGCACTTGCATTTTATAATCTGATATGAAACAACTGTTTTCTTGTTTTTCTCTGCTGTTCATCATTATGGCATGTAGTAGTAAACCGAATATATCCGGTAGGTGGGCTATGGAGATGGATGGTAATCAGGATACAGCTATTATTATGTTTGGAGATACGATTGTCGCGCCGGAACTACGCATCAACAACGACTCGGTATATCTGGAAATACGGAAAAACGGGATTGTTGATAAAGAAGAATTTATAGGTGTTTATACAATAAATGGAAACGAAATAACTGTAACTGACCGCTATGGTAAGCAAAAAGTTCAGAATATCCTTTTTAAGGATGATATACTTGTTATAACCGATAAGGAAGACCCGGACAAAATAATAATGCGTTTGATACGTATAAAGGAAGAGGGTTAGTTGTTTCCTTTTAATCTGAAACCATCTTGCAGAGACTTTCCCCGAGCTTCGATCTCTGTTACGTCCAAATATTTTATTCCTGCGCCGGAAGCCGAAATAGTGCAAGGAAATGGGCTGTCGAAACAAACATATCTGCCGTTGAGTACCTCCGGAGACTCACTTATATATACTGAAACATCTTTACTTATATGATATTCGTAAAAGCTGTCTTTGTATATGCCCGCAGACCTTAATAATTCTCTATACGGATAGGGACGCAACAAAATATCACTTACCGGACGTTGATTCTCACGATGTGCCAATGACAGATTGAACATTTTCATAAACTTACCGGTGCGGACAACAGGCCACGCTGCCATTGTGACAACAAATAATCCGACAATAAGTATACCTGTCTTTTTTAAATGTTTTTCCTCTTTTTTTTCTAATAATAGATATATTACAAAGTAAAACATTACGAATAATGCTCCACCGATAAATCGCGGGTCCGGGCCTCCAATATACCAAACTGTAAAGATTAATACCAGGCTGATATATGCCAAATATATAATCTTGTTCAAATATTTTTTCCTTATAAGATTATATACTACCACGAACGGGGAAATAACAGCAGAACCTACGAAAATAAAGCTGATAAGCCAGTTTTTTATGCCTTCTATAGTAAAGCTAAAAGTAGTCAGATGATTAATTAAGTCATTGAAAATGCGTATTGCACACGATTTAATGAAATCGACTTCTTCTATGGCTACGCCTTCCGGTATTTTCCAATCTACGGTAAATATATCTATTCCTGAGAATGGGAAAATCAGATATCCCGATATGATGACATTTCTTATTAACCACAAAACGACTATAATAGTAGCAGTTGAGAGGGTAATGGTAATAGCCTTGTACTGCTTTGCTTTGAAGAAATAATAGATTGCAACCAGTGAAAGCAGTGATAATGGCAATATATTTATTTTAAATGTGAGAAGAACTGTGGGAATACAGACATAGAACAATAATTTTCCCTTTATTGAATCAGGATACAGCAATAGCCTTGAAATCAGATAGAATGAAACGATATTAGGTATTGCGTCTGTCGAAGTAGATGCCAGACTGTAGCCGAAAGTAAAGATATATCCGGTGAAGACAATTAGTAGCAACAGTCTTTTTATTTCGAATCCGGATGTGAATATTTCTTTTAATATCCAGCAGAGAACGTACACGAGAACCAGGACATGCAGACTGTAAACAGCTTCCCCGAATAAAAAACGGAAGCTAAAGATAGCCGAAAGTAAAAGATAGTTAGAATTAAAGGCGAATCTATGTTCCAGGTTTCCCAATCCGGGAACGATAGCAAACTCCTCATTCCAACGTATATTCTGTTGATGATAAAAAAGGGAATCAAAAACTCCTACTTGCCACAAGATAGCTACCATTATTGCCAAAACAGGAATAATAAAAGCGATTAATTGTAAAGTCTTGAAACGTTGGAGCCTTTGTCTGGACTGTTTTAGTATATTCCCGAAATGTTCTTTCCTTAATGCCCAATATATAATGCTGGGTAAAAGGTATGATAGAAGAATATATTGGTTGGATGGGAACCGGAATGACAAGATGGATAAAGGTATAAGTGTAAAGCACATTCCTAATAGGAATGTATCGGTGAGTCCGTATCTTTCATTTTGTTTGCTCAGTTTGTTGTATATGAAAACAAAAAAGTCTCCGAAAGATAGAAATACAATAGATATGGAAATCCACGAAACAATAATTGCAAGCATCTGCTATCTTATAAATTCAACTACAAAAATATAAAATCATTTCCGATAGTCACACACAAAAAAGAAAGTATAGTCTCCAACCGTTTCTGTATCTACGTTTAACCATACAAAGGGCTTTTGGGGTGGTGTTATCTGTATTAATTTCCCATTCGAATCGTAATCTTCGACGGACAAAACCCGAAAACGTTTGTTTGTACATTCATACAAACAATTATAAATACAAAAGTTGAAGTCTTTCCACTTATCCGCATTTTCCGGCTTCCCCATCTTGGCATACTCTTTCTTTATTTTTTCGATATAAGTTGCTCTGCTTTTGTCTGTTGTATAGACTCTTTTCTCCCGGGCATAGGCCACAGCTCCTTCAAACCGGATACTTGTTGTATCCGTAAAGACTTCTATCCCGTCAGTTACTACAATATTAAACCAGCCTTCCTGTTTGCTTTTGTTTTGAAATAGCGATCTGCAACCCGAAAGTAGAAATAGGCTTACAAATAAGAAAGAAATATATTTCATTTTAAATTTCTTATAAATTATATCTATCAAATGTGAAATTAATTGTTTTGACAAATATAATGTTTCAAAAGTTTTCAACAGGGACTTTCTTTGCTAAATTTATATAAGATTATTATTATCTTTGTTAGATGATCATTGATTATAATAAATGAAATATATATCAGTTTTTTGCGGCTCCTCTTCTGGCGCAGAAAAAATATTTACTGAACAAGCTACTATTTTAGGGAGAACAATAGCACGTAAAGGTTATGGGATCGTATATGGTGGGGCGCATGTAGGGCTAATGGGAGCAGTTGCCGATGGAGCCTTAAGCGAAGGTGGAGAAGTTATAGGAGTTCTTCCGGGATTCCTGCAAGAAAAAGAGTTGGAGCATAAGCGCTTGTCGCAGATATATATAGTAGATACAATGCACGAGCGAAAAGCAATGATGAATAAGCTATGTGATGCTGTTATTGCCTTGCCCGGAGGTTACGGGACAATGGAAGAGCTCTTTGAAATGCTGACATGGGGACAATTATCATTGCATAAAAAACCTGTTGCTTTGCTTAATATAGAGGGCTTTTACGATCCTTTGATCGCTTTATCAGAAATAATGATTGAGAAGGGTTTCCTTAAAGAAGAATACCGGGATTTATTAATTGTAGATAATATTATAGACAAGCTTCTATTGAAGATGGAGAACTATGTTCCTCCCAAAAATGAAAAATGGTTTGAGACCAAATAAGAACGACAAACACTAACACTAACAAAATCGATATGAAAAAGTATTTATTGATTACATTATCTATTTTGAGCTTTACAGGAATATGGGCTCAAGAGAGTAGAGGGACAGTATCGAAACGGGTAGTAGAGAAAAACAAAAAAGCTGACTCTAAAACTACTTATAACTATATGCTATTAGATGCCGTTAATGATGCGGATGCATTCTATACCGAATATGAGAGTACGGTACAAATGGTGTGGGACGGAAAACTAAATGCGATTAGTATAAAGAATGAGAAAGGAAAAGCTATGAGAGGAATTCAGAATTGCCTCGATGTTGTTACAGGCACACCTGTATATCAGGGCGGGGATGAATACCAACTGGCTGTTATAAGATATATAATTGCAGTAAAAGAAAAAATAGAATCATTGGAGACTCTTGGAGTTTTGGGCGCAGATAAGGATTCCAACGCAGAAACTTACAATAGGGCTTCTGTTAAATTTACAGATATATCTAACGAAGCCATAGGCCTGAGAAATGCAGTTAGAGATAAGAAGGATATATATGAAAAGACTTTTTATGTGAACAGTAAAAAAAAGAAATAACATGGCGTTAACAATAGGAGATAAGATACCTGATATATTGGGAAAAGACCAAAACGGGAAAGAATTAAAAGCCGGTGATTTTGCAGGCAAAAAACTTGTGTTATATTTTTATCCGAAAGATAATACTCCGGGCTGTACAGCAGAGGCGTGTAGTTTCAGAGATAATTTCAGCAAATTACGCAAAGCCGGATATCAGATATTAGGGGTGAGTGTCGATAATGAAAAGTCGCATCAGAAGTTTATAGAAAAGCAGCAATTGCCTTTTCCATTAATAGCAGACACGGATAAACGCCTTGTCGGATTATTTGGTGTCTGGGGTGAAAAAACTTTAGCCGGGCGGAAATATATGGGAACATTCCGTACTACTTTTTTAATAAATGAATCAGGTATAATAGAGAATATTATTGCACCGAAAGAAATAAAGACAAAAGAACATGCAGCGCAAATATTGAATCTAAAATAATTAATTGAAATCAGAGAAATAATGGCAGAAGAAAAAGACGGTAAAAAAGCGGTGCCGAATACGGAAAAGCTAAAGGCTTTGCACGCCGCGATGGATAAGATAGAAAAGAGTTATGGCAAGGGCTCTATTATGAAGATGGGCGATGAGAAGGTTGATGAAGTTGCCGTTATTCCCACTGGGTCAATAGCATTAAATGCTGCACTCGGTGTAGGAGGATATCCGCGTGGAAGAGTAATTGAAATATATGGACCCGAATCGTCCGGTAAAACTACTCTGGCTATACATGCGATTGCCGAAGCGCAAAAAGCGGGAGGTATAGCTGCATTTATAGATGCAGAGCATGCTTTTGATCGTTTCTATGCCGAAAAGTTGGGTGTGGACATAGAGAATCTATATATATCTCAACCCGACAGCGGAGAACAGGCTCTCGAAATAACGGAACAATTGATCCGTTCGTCGGCTATCGATATTATTGTAATTGACTCGGTTGCAGCACTGACACCGAAAGCAGAACTGGAAGGTGAAATGGGTGATTCTAAGATGGGATTACAGGCTCGCCTGATGTCTCAAGCTTTACGTAAGCTTACGGCAGCAATCAGCAAAACAAGTACGACTTGTATATTCATCAACCAGTTGCGCGATAAGATCGGAGTGATGTTTGGTTCTCCCGAGACAACGACAGGAGGTAATGCACTGAAATATTATTCATCTGTACGTCTTGACATCCGCCGTATAGGGCAACTGAAAGATGGTGAAGAGGTGAAGGGCAGTCAAACAAGGGTAAAAGTGGCCAAAAATAAAGTAGCTCCTCCTTTCCGTAAGGCTGAATTCGATATTATGTATGGCGAAGGAATTTCACGATCCGGAGAGATAATAGATTTGGGCGCGGATCTCGGTATCATAAAGAAAAGCGGATCATGGTACAGCTACAACGACACAAAGCTGGGACAAGGCCGCGAAGCTGCTAAAGAAACCGTAAGGGATAACCCTGAACTGGCTGAAGAACTTGAAGCTTTAATCTTTGCAGCACTTAAAGAGAAAAAATAATATCTTATATGAAAAAACTCCGTAGTACGTTTTTCGTATTACGGAGTTTTTTCTTTCGCACAAAACCCTTATCTTCATTCTGTCTACAAGCAATATTCTATCAGGATATGAGTTATATTTGTAGACTAATTGATCATTAAAGAGAAACATTCTTGAAAAGATACATATTTTACATACCCGGAGCTATTGTTTTTTTGCTGTTTGCTTGGTCTTGCAAACAAATAAAACTGGAAGATGCCGACAGGAAGTTTGCGCAAGGCGAATATTTTGCTGCCGCAGACATGTACCGTCAGATATATCGCCGGACATCCCCTAAAAAAAGGGAGTTACGGGGTGAAGTTGCTTTAAGAATGGCGGAAAGTTACCGGTTGATCAATAATCCTTTGCGGGCAAATGCTGCATATGCCAATGCTATACGTTATAAAGTAAACGACAGTATTGCCACTTTACAATATGCACGCTCGTTGCAAAAATCAGGAGATTACAAGGAGGCTATACGCTATTACAATGACTTTCTTAAGCTATATCCTGAAAATGAATTTGCCCGGAATGGGCTTGAGGGGTCGAAACTGGCTCCTGAATGGAAAGCTAATCCCACCCTCTATACTATAAAGCGGATAGAACTGCTAAATTCTAATCGGGGAGAATTTAGTCCTGCATTATTACCTCCCGATTATGATCAGGTATATTTTACATCTAATCGCAAAGGTGTTGTCGGGGATACTATAAGTAATATAACCGGAGCCAGCTTAAATGATATTTTCATGTCTCGCAAAGATGAGAGTGGCAATTGGATGAGTACCGAACATGTGGATTCACCAATAAATACAAATGGAGACGAAGGCGCCGTATCGTTTTCATCACAAGGTACAGCTATGTATTATACGCAGGCCCGGACCGATTCAGTCTCTGTGTCCCTGCCTTCGGTTTATGTTTCGTACCGTTCAGGCGGATCATGGGGAGCAGGTACTAAAATTGAAATAAACAAACGCGATACCACCAGCGTATTTGCTCATCCTGCAATAGACCCGTCAGGCAACTTTCTATACTTTGTATCCGACATGTCCGGAGGCTATGGGGGCAAAGATATTTGGCGGGCAAGTATGGTAGGCGACCTGGTCGAATATGTTGAAAATCTGGGTGCTGATATTAATACCGCGGGAGATGAGATGTTCCCTTATGTGAGGAATGATTCTACGCTTTATTTTTCATCCGATGGACATATTGGCATGGGCGGATTGGACATTTACAGGGCGGTTTACGATAAAAAATCTAAAAGGTGGACAGTGGAGAATTTAAAGTCGCCGGTCAACTCTATGGCCGATGATTTTGGGATCACCTTCGAAGGTGAGAAAGAATCCGGATTTTTCAGTTCTAATCGTAATGATGCTAAAGGCTTCGATCATATTTATACTTTTGCCTATCCTGTAATAACTACGATAACTGAAGGTTATATAGTGGATACGGATGACGAATTTATTACCAATGCTACCATACGTATGGTGGGCAGAGACGGTACAAATAAAAGATTTCAAGGGAAGAATGATGGTACATATAAGTTAGATGTAAACCGGGGTACCGATTATGTTTTCCTGGCCAGTGCACCGAATCACCTGAACACACGAATGTCTTTAAAGACTGTGAATATGGAGAAAGACTCGACGTATTTAGTCGATTTCATACTTACTCCGATAAATAAACCGGTAGTGCTGGAAAATATTTTTTATGACTATGATAAAGCCACTTTACGTCCCGAATCGAAAGAAGAATTGGACGGTCTGATAACATTATTGAACGATAATCCGAATGTAACGATAGAATTATCGGCACATACCGACCGGAAAGGTTCGATGGAATATAACGACAGGCTTTCGTTGCGACGTGCCGAATCTGTTGTTGACTATTTAATTAAGGCTGGTATTGCCAAGGATCGCCTTGTCGCAGTAGGTAAAGGGAAGTCTGTACCGAAAGTAGTTACTAAAGCCGTTGTAAAGAAATATGATTTTCTGAAGGAAGGAGATATTCTTACAGAAGAATTTATTGAAAAGTTGACTCCCGAGCAACAGGAAATGGCAGATCAGGTCAATCGCCGGACAGAGTTTAAAGTGCTAAGTATAACATATAATCTGGAATAATATGAGGCTAATCTTTATTCTGCTATTTCCATTTATATTTTCTGTTGCCGGATATGCGCAGGAACTTAATGCAAAGCTAACACTGAACACAAGGAAAATCCCTGCGGCAAACAAAGACTTGTTTTCGTCGATGGAAACGGCTATCAATCAGTTGTTGAACGATCAGAAATGGACAACCGCGACTTTTAACAGGCGTGAACGAATAGATTGCTCTGTTACAATATCTATCAATGAAATGCCCTCCGAACATACTTACTCTGCTGAAATTCAGATTACGGCGAGGCGTCCGGTATACAATTCCACTTATGTAACCACATTGATTAATTACAGGGATACCCAGTTCGAATTTAGTTATACGCCCGGACAATCGATGGATTATAGTAATATAAACGTGGACAATAATCTTGTTGCAATCATATCTTATTATGTAAATATTATTTTGGGGCTCGATTTCGATTCTTTTTCTTTAGGTGGGGGTGCTCCGTATTTTGCCAAAGCCATGGAAATAGCTAATATGGCCCAATCCCTCAATACAAAGGGATGGGAGCCCTTTTCGGGCAGGAATAGCAGCAGGTACGATTTGGCTGTAGCTTTGACCGATGAGGGGGCGAAAAATTTTCACTCCATGTGGTACAATTATCATCGTACAGGACTTGACGAAATGGCGGCTAATCCATCGCGGGGAAGAATAAGGATAATAGAATCTCTTAACGATCTGAAACAATTATATGATACCCGCCCTTCATCTCCATTGGTATCGTTGATCGGTGAAGCAAAGTTGGAAGAAATAGTTCGCGTATGTTCTCAGGCCACTACCGAAGAAAAGCAAAGTGTGAAAAGACTATTGAATCAGATATTCCCTACGAAAGGATTTATAACTGATGCATTGAAGTAAGAAGTTATGATACGGATAATGTGGCTGATAGATAGAAGTAAAAAGCGAAAGTTGCACACATCGAGCATACATTCAAAGCTAATATCTACTACAAATACTCAATATTTTGAATATAGCCGTAGAAAAGAAAGTACAACGAGTAATACTAATAAGCTTTCCTCACGTGGAGGGCGAAACCATGCCGAATAATCCGGTTATTGGTGTCTTGAATGGTGAGCCTGAGTCAATGCATGCCCGTACCCGATTAGAGGAAGAAAAACTTTTGTTTCAATATGAAGGGAAATATAGATTCGAAGCCGTCTCCTTACGCGTCGGGATGATATACGGCAAGGGAATATTGATGATAGATGCAGGACAATGGTTTGCCCGGTATTGGATATATTTAATCATACGAAAAAGGCTGATATTTTTATCGGTCTTTTTTGTTATAAACTCAATAATTTTTCTACTCTTACGATGGAATAGAATAGGTCTGAGTCATCGTCACTCAATTCCTTAACCATGATATTCTCTATAATTTCCGAATGTAATACGTTCTCCATTAACTTATTGATGCAGGCATTGCGTATTGATTTGTACAAAGCGTGTTTCATTAGTTGTATGACAATCAGGTACATAAATGCATAAGGCTGCCGGAGAATTTACGGCAGCCTTATCATGTTCATCCTAGTTAGGAGAGTATCAAATAATAAACAAAGCTCAAATTATTTATCGAAATTTTTAATAGATTCTAAAAAAGATTTATCCGGCCTGCCAAAAAAGGCCAGACCTGCCGAGCCATTGTCCATAGCCAGACGGATAATCATTTTCGGGTCTGCCTGATCCTTTTTCAGATCGTTCAAGAAAATGGCTGAAAATACCTTTGCAGGAGACACAGCATCCACATCTTCTTTCGTACAGGCGCCCATCCACTTATAGTCCTGATTATAAAATCCGTAATATATCATTGGCTGATAGAAATCAAGCTTCCATTTATCCCAGTCCTGCATAACGAGCAGACGCGATAAAGATGGAGTAGGAAACGGCGAGGCGCTTATTTTCATGCCATGCTTGTGCACAATATCTACCAAAGGCGCTACACATTCGGTAACCTGATCGAGACGAAACTGGTGCCACGCACTATCCTGCGTAGGATCTTCCAATTCACGTGGATCATAGTTATACAACGCTTTAAACTTGCCTATAGCAAACGGATGGTATCCATAATCCCATTCCGGATACACTTTATCCTGCTTAATATTATATTTGGGCTGTATGCCTTCCGGCAATATGGCATCTACATAGCGCGTAAAGTCGAGACTGATTCCTTTCAGCCCATCAATATGGCACAGTTCCTCCACTTGAGCTTCGAGTTCTTTACGAAATTCAGGTATTGCCGGATTCATAAATTTATAATGGTCCACATAGGCCTTATGTGTAGCCATCGATTCTCCTTTGGCATTATAATCGAGCCATTCAGGGTGTTTTTCGGCTAGTTTCAACTGATTTATTCCCCAGAACCAAACATATACATCCACATTGTATTTGCCGGCAATAGGGATCACTTTTTTAAGAGCCTCGATATCACCTTTCGTATTTACATTAACACCCCTTACACCATGTGATGAGTAGAGAGAAAACAGCGAATCATAGTCACATGATTCTCTATAGTCGAGCCATGTCCAGAAACGGGGAAGCCCGTCCTCCGTGTAATATTTTTTATCATTGTCACTGCACGCCGACAGTATGACGATTGCCGTAACAAATAATACTCTCAGAATGACAGAATATATTTTTTTCATATATCAAATTATTTAAGGTTGTAACATCAAAGTGTTCTTCCCATCCTGACAGACAGGAAGAACTTATCTAATTATTTAAGAGTACCGTCCTCTTTATACGGATCCCACCACATAGGTTTGCGTACATAACCTACATACACGCCTCCGAGAGACTGCATGGCATTATCAAGATTAGCCTTGTTCAATGTTTGCTCCGAAACCGGATAGGCCGCCCGCCTGATATAATTCTGAGGTGAGTCTGTACCATTATATGTTCCCGGGAACCATTGAGTATTTACATTTTCGAAAGGAATAAACTTAGGCTTCTGCAAACGCCTGTGGTCTGACCATGCCTCCCATCCTCCTTCAGGGAAGAGCGCAATCCACTTCTGTGTGATAATCTTATCCAATTCGGTATTATAGTTGCCTGCGGTGTGAGTATAGGCAACCGTAGTACCATTAATATTCGGATCGGTATTGGCCAGATATGTATCTATACCTGTCGTAATCCCCCATTCTGCCATATTGCTGCGGATACCGTTCTTATACCAGTCTTCCGCTGTGCCGCTGCCCGTGTTCCATGCCGGAAAACGCACTTTGGCTTCTGCCAGCAGGAAGCAGATCTCACTGTATTTAAGCACATAGAAACGACGATTAACATTACCATATACATACTTGCCAATACGTGAGTTGTTTACAGTAGATGTCTCATCATTTGTCGCAGCCAGTCCCGGATTCGTCCCTGTCCACCGTCCCATATATGCAGCATTTGTTGTGCCCGAGTTGGAACTGGTAGGATCGAACATAACAGGCCCGCGAGGGTCCACTATTGCCGGATGGGTGGTAGCAGTAACTGAACTTGGCCAAGGCTGACCGCCCAATCCGGAAAGAATATTATACATAGTCTTACTCATACTGAAACCACCCTGTGAAAATACATTAGCTATTGGATGCTGAGAGAATGACGAACTGTTGTCGCACAAGATAGATACGGTTTCCGCATCATTGGAAACAACACCTCCGGCAATAGCCGATTCGGCTTCTGTCTTCGCTTTTGCAGCATCTACATGCGAAATGCGTATAGCCATACGCAGACGAAGCGAGTTCGCAAACTTAATCCACTTGGCATTCGTTCCATCAAATATAATATCCTGTTTACCTATATTTATTTTCGAGTCGTCAAACTTAGAAGCAGCATCCGCTAAAGTAGTGAATATATCATAATAGATATCTTTCTGATTATCGTATGGAGCAGCTTCATTGCTTCCGTCACAAGCTTTGAAGTATGGGACATCACCCCAGAAATCTGTTGCCCTGAGCATTAGCCAGCACTTCCATATCCGTGCCATTTGCACCATATTGGCATATTCAGGTTTATCGGAGAAATTGCGGATTACAGTATTCAGACTATTCAGGTAATAATATACGATATCCGTCCAAAAACTGGATATGCCTCCATCTACCTGATTATACGAGTTATAAGTAATACCCAGGTCATTTGCATAAAACTGTGCATAGATATCGGGATTCAGCAACTGGATATTCTGATAATTGGTAGATGCCAGCATGGTGCGGCTGAAAGTTGCTGTAAGCACAAACTTGGGATCTGTCTGCTCCGGAGTGGGATTGTTCGGATCTGTATTGAACTCCTCAAAGTTTCCTGTGCATCCGGCTAACAGAAGCACCAAACCTGATAACAAAATGCTCTTCTTAATATTTAGCATTTTCATATATTTTGCTTTAATTACATGTTTCATAATCTACAGTATTAGAATGATACATTTAAGTTAAACCCTAAACTTCTTGTCGACGGGAAAGAGGCTGTTTCTACCCCTTGTACATTCCCGCTGGAGTATGTTGATTCAGGATCGAATCCCGGTAGTTTATTGTAAATAAAGAACAGATTATTTCCAACAAAGCTGAGTTTCAACGATTTTATAGGTGTACGCTTAAACCATTTTGCAGGGAACAGATAACCGAATGTTACTTCCCTCAAACGGATATTGGTCATGCTGTATATGTAATGATCCTGCCCATAGCGTCCGAAGAAATACTGAGGGTTGATATATCCTGCCATCGGCGTTACACCATCAGAAGCTTTCACTCCGTCCACATATACTCCGGCATGTGCAGCAGTAGCGGCATCATACAAGTCTTTGTAGCGGCTTGCCGTAGCGGTTGCATACGGATTATAGCCCTGATCCTTTATATATTCCTCAAAGAACGGATACCAGGTATCCCTGCCAGCCAAAGTTTCTTCTGTAGCTCCATTTCCATTTAGCCTGACCATAGAGTTCAGGTACAATTTTCCACCGGCACGAATATCGATAAGGAAGTTGATATAAAAGCCCTTGTATGATAATGTCGAAGAAATACCTCCCGTCCAGTCAGGATTCATATTTCCTACATATGTATCGCGGGTAGAGGAAACAGTAGGCGAACCATAGTATGCATTGGTACCTTCGCCTGTATCGGATAGCAGTAATTTACCATCTTCATTCCTCAACTGAGAAGTCGAGTACATTTCACCAACAGGCCGTCCTACTATTGCTTTTATATCGAGCTGCGTAGCACCCGGGGTCTGCATTAAATATTCAGATTGCACACCATCCAGTTCTACCACCTTAGATTTATTCTTCGCGAAATTGAAAGTCATATCCCAATTCCAATCTTTGTTTCTTATAATAGAAGCATTCAGTATTGCCTCTATACCTTTATTGTCTATACGTCCGGCATTGATTATTTTACTCGAATAACCCGATGTCATAGATGTTGCCACCCTGAATATCTGGTTCTTGGCCTGTTTCTGATA
Organism: Bacteroidia bacterium; assembly: GCA_025999435.1. Classification (GTDB taxonomy): domain Bacteria; phylum Bacteroidota; class Bacteroidia; order Bacteroidales; family Dysgonomonadaceae; genus Dysgonomonas. The sequence goes on from BNXH01000006.1 coordinate 26,117, forward strand.
ATATGTAAAATCAAGTCCTATGCGATTATTTAACAGCCTGATCTCGGCTCCTAGTTCATATGACTTGATAATCTCCGGTTTTAGGTTAGCATTCGGCAAAGAGTATGGTAATACCACCCCATTCTGCCCTCCGGGCAGATTTTGCAGAGTGGAGTACACCGGATACAGATTGTAAGGATCGGTATCATTACCTGCTTCGGCAACTGATGCGCGCAGTTTAGCAAAAGACAGCCATTTAGGGGCTTTCACATCCACCCTATCCAGCAATTCGGTAACAATAACACCCAGACCTGCAGAAGGATAGAAAAAAGACCAGTTTCCTCTGGGTAAAGTAGATGACCAGTCGTTACGTGCCGTCAGGTCAAGATATGCCCAATTGTCATAACTTAACTGTGCGAATCCGTAAAATGATTGTATCTGCTTTTTTGACTTTGAGTTATTAGTTGCTTTGGTAATACCGTTAGCAATAGTATATAATCCGTCGATATTAAGGCCCTGTGCATCCGATATCAAATAATTAGATCTTCTGTCCATTATGTTTCCACCGAAGGATATATTACCAGAAAATTTGGAACTGAACAGATTATCCTTTTTCGCAGAAAGAAGGAAGTCTCCGTTAATTTCGAGGAACCGGGTCATATTCTCCATATACCGTCCGTTGATAGATGTTGCGATAGATATATTGGAACCTTTGGCGTACCATTCTTCTACCCCATACTGGTAAGTATCGATACCTAATCGCCCCATAAGGCTCAGCCAGTCTGTAAACTGATACTTCAACGAAGCGAAACCGGTTATGCGGTCGGTAACATCCTCATTGCCCTTCATCTCTGTGGCAATATACGGGTTGAGAACAAGTGTAGGGGTTCCTGACTCAAACATTCTTGAATTGCCTGTACTCGGATCTATTACCGGATGAAAATCAGCCAGATTGATACTTCTTGGTACATACTGGTAGCCGAACATCGGGTTGTATCCATTTACTGCCAAAGTCGGGCGGTTAGTGCCTACCTGCCTAGTGTAAGATATTTTAGTATCATACGTCAGATTCTTAAGCACATCCCCTGTAGCTCTTATAGTAGTGCCTGTTTTTACAAACTTATTGCCTGGTATTACACCTGTTGAGCGGGAATCGGATAAAGACGCACGGATACTTGATTTCCCGGAACTCAGGTTTAAATCGACATTGTTGTTCCATGTATATCCTGTCTTCAGCAAATGATACATATCGTTATCGCTGTATGAGAAAGGACGTGACTGTCCGGTCCAGTCCAACAATAGGACCGGATCATTACTGAGAATACCTGCCCATGTTGCATTATTGGCTTTCAGTATCTGCCCTTCCATTTTCGGCCCCCAGCTCGATCGCAGGTTATTCTGAAATTCACCCAAAGTACCTTGCCCATACACATTCTGGTATTTAGGTTGGATCATCAGCTTTTCTACCGTGAAATTCGAGGTAAGTGAAACCCTTGGCCCTCCGTCCAATGTACCTTTCTTAGTAGTGATCAGGAGGACTCCATTACCGGCACGCGAACCGTAAAGTGCTGTAGCCGAAGGCCCTTTCAAAACGGAGATAGATTCAATATCATCTTGGTTCAGATTCGATATGCCATCGCCATAGTCAGTTCCTCCCCAGCTCACGTCTCCGGAAGTTCCCTGTTTGTTATCATAAGGGATGCCGTCGACAACAATAAGAGGCATATTGTTACCCATCAGGGAATTAGTACCACGCACCAGAATGCGGGTCGAACCTCCCGGAGTAGATGTTTTCGAAATGTTCATACCGGCAACTTTTCCGGATAGTGCATTAACCACACTACTTGATCTGTTTTCAATAATCGCACCGGATTTTACTTCCTGTACCGAATATGTCAGAGCTTTCTTTTCCCGGGAAATGCCCAGGGCTGTTACTACCACTTCCTCCAGCATTTTCGAATCTTCATTCAACGAAATCGCATAATGGCTGACTTGTGTGATAGGCACAACACGTGTGGTGTATCCCAAAAAAGAAATGGTTAAAGTAGCGTCCGACAGTAAGATGTTCAGTTCGAAGCGCCCTTCATTGTCGGTCATTGCCCCGTTAGTTGTTCCTGTCACGGTTACAGATGCACCTGCTACAGGGCCGCTTTCATCAGTTACTACTCCGGTAATTTTTCGTCTTGTCTGCTGTTGCCCTGCCGGGAGGCTGGTAACTTCAGCAACATTTTTCTTCGATATCAATGTGATATAATTATTGGATACAGTATAAGATAAGTTTGAATTCTGAAAGGATGCATCCAGAACTTCAAAAAGATTCCTGTTGCCGGCATCAACTTTCACTTCCTGATCGGTATTCACATCTTTAGCATTGTATACAAACAGATAATTCGTTTGTTTCTCTATTTCCGAAATCAGCTTTTTCAGCTTCATCGACTTACCTTTGATATTTATTATCGACTTCTGATTGTGTATGCTGCTGTTTATATTGTCTGCTTGCACCTGAAGTATATTGCATAAAAATAGAAGAATAAACATACACCACACTAGCTTGAAGCCCTTTAAATTGTGTTTTTTCATAGATTTAAATATATTTAAATTAATAATTCAATTAATTTATTTATTTGTAGTTGCAGTGCTTCCTACATGTTTTGTCTGACCGATACGGAGACAATGCAAAGCCTTTAACATTCAATCGTTTTCCATAGGCGCCACCTTTTTTGTTTATATTACTCTCACTTATAGATGTATACTAACTTATCATTTATCATCTTGAATTTGTAACCGCTATCGCTCGAAGCCAGTATCGCTTTCATTATATGATCTACTCTATCGCTTTGCCGTATTTTTCCGGAGACCTTCACATTAGACAGTTCTACATTGTTTTCCATCTTGAATTCGATATCATACCAAAGAGACAGATATTCCATAATCAGGGAAATGGGTATCGACTGGAAATAGAATATACCTTCTTTAATATATCTCTCCTCGATATACTCAGATTTCGATTTAATCAAATGGTTGTTTGTAGAGCTCACCACCTTTTCTTGCGGAGCAAGATGCAAGCTATCACTTTCGCTCGTCCTGTTATATACAAATACCGAACCTTCTAATAAGTTTACTTCAAATCTCGGATGATGCGAATAAGCAAAGACATTGAATTTGGTACCTAGCACTTTTATATCGTAGGTATGGGTATTCACGATAAATGGCTTACCCTGATTATGCGCTACAGTAAAGAAGCCTTCACCCTCCAGTTCTACTCTGCGGTCGAATGGCGTAGGTATTTTCAGTTTCGAAAGTGGGCTCAACCAAACTTCGGATCCGTCGTTCAGCACAATACGTGTCCGCTGACCTTCGGGCGACATGATCTCTGTAAAGTCTTTCTTCGGTGTGTTTGATCCGAATATAAACCATGACAAACCTAATGTAAGGCAAGCAACGGCAGCATATTTCGATATTGTTATCAAAAACCGTTTCCTATTTTTGCGCCGTCTTCTCTTTTGCAAGTTATTCCATCCTTCAGAGACAAAGTCGTCACATTCTTCATCCCGGTAATAAGCTATTGAGGACATCAGGTTTTGTACACGGGCAAATTCTGCTTTTAATTCCTCATCTTTATCCAATGTCGCGAAAAGAATCTCCTGTTCTTTCGGAGTTCGTTCCTTCGAAAAATATTTATCTAATAATTCGTTCACAGTGGGTATTTTTAAGTATGACGTAGAAAAATGATCTTACCACTATACACATTTCTATTTTTTTTAGTGAAAAATGTCAATCAGTAGTTAAAGGGGGCAAATAGTTATCAGTTGTTTAGTAACTTAAAAGTTAAGTAGAAGAGTATATTGTTTGCTGCTGATTCGCTTGAAAAGATTATGTTTATTAAATTTATAAGAGTTAAGAGCCTGGGCAGATAGTTTCAGCCTAAAAAAAGAAAAAGAACAGAGGTAAATAATCCTTTAAACCTACCGATAGCCGCCTGATTGCCGATGACATGTGATTTTCTACAGTATTAGTCGAAATATTCAATCTTGCGGCTACTTGCTTATGACTGAGCCCCTCGAAACGGCAAAGGATAAAAACTTCCCGACAACGTGGAGGTAATGTATCGATAGCCTTTTGCAGGACTATTTCCAGCTTTTCGTCCGATAACAACGTATCGTCAAAATTCTCAAGGGAATATAGTTTCATTTCCTTCTCCTTATATTCCAACTCTGTCAACGAAAGTTCTTTTAACTTAATTTGCCGGCGCAGATGGTTTATACATTGGTTTTTAACGGAAGTAAAGAAATAAGCATTATGATTTTTAACTGCGTGTAAAATATCCTGATGTTCCAATAAATGTAGAAAGATATCCTGAACCACATTTTTGGCATCGTCCAACGAGTCCAGATAGGCCAACGAAAAACGTACTAATCGGGGATAATATGTCTTATATATGTCCGAAAAGCTCTCGTCTTCCTTCTGAATCATCTTACGATAATGAGATTCCATTATGACAAACTACGTAAGTTTTTCAATATTCTGTATAATATATTCGTTTAAAACAAAGATGTGAAAAATTTAATTATTTTACAATTAATATTTAAGATATGAAAATTATTCATATCTCTTTTCTTTTTATAGTTAAGCTACTATTTGGCAATAGCTTTTAGTTTATTATTCTCTTTATCTACTTCGAAGCTTATAGTACCGCCCTCTTTTACTACTCCTGAAAGTATCAGTTCGGCGATTTCATCTTCTACATAGTTCTGAATAGCGCGTTTTAGCGGACGGGCGCCGAATTGTACATCATACCCCTTATCAGCAAGGAAGTCTTTTACTTCCTGGCTTAGGTCAATGGTATATCCCAACTCGATCATACGCTTATAGAACCCTTTCAATTCGATGTCGATAATCTTCTCAATGGATGTCTTATCCAACTGGTCGAATGTGATGATGTCATCCACACGATTTAGAAACTCGGGTGAAAAGGTCTTGTTCAATGCTTTTTGAAGCACGCTTCTTGAATATTCTCTGTTAGCCGCGTCATGTCTGTTGAACCCGATGCCTCCGCCAAAATCTTTCAGTTGACGTGTGCCTACATTGGATGTCATAATCAGGATAGTATTTTTAAAGTCTATTTTACGTCCAAGACTATCCGTTAAATGACCTTCGTCCATCACCTGAAGCAAAATGTTATAAACATCAGGGTGGGCTTTTTCAATTTCATCCAATAATATTACCGAATACGGTTTGCGGCGTACTTTCTCGCTCAATAATCCACCTTCTTCGTATCCTACATATCCCGGAGGCGCTCCGACCAGGCGCGATACGTTGAATTTCTCCATATATTCGCTCATGTCGATGCGAATAAGGGCATCAGCCGAATCAAACAGTTGTTCCGCGATCATTTTCGCTAAGTGAGTCTTACCGACACCTGTAGGGCCAAGGAACATGAACGAACCAATCGGACGGTTAGGATCTTTCAGCCCTATGCGGTTACGCTGTATAGCTTTTACTATTTTGTTAACAGCTTCATCTTGCCCCACAACAGAGGCTTTCAGGCTATCCTTCATGCCTACAAGTTTAAGGCCTTCCGATTCACCGATTCGTTGTACAGGTATCCCCGACATCATAGAAACCACTGCCGCTACCATTTCTGCGTCTACAGTTTCCGGTTTCTCTTTCAATGAAGCTTTCCATTCCGCTTCCGCATTTTCCAGTTTAGCCATCAATTGTCGTTGCGTGTCACGGAAACTGGCAGCTAATTCATATTTCTGTGCCTTAACAGCTTCACCTTTTTGCTCTATTACACTATTTAGTTCTGCTTCTATATCTTCTATCTCTTTCGGTACCTGTATGTTGGCAATGTGCATACGCGATCCGGATTCGTCCAGGGCATCAATGGCCTTATCCGGGAAGTTGCGGTCTGTAATATACCTGTCAGTCAGTTTCACACAAGCTTCGAGGGCATCCTCTGTATATTTCACATTGTGATGTTCTTCGTATCTGTCCTTGATATTATGTAATATCTGCAATGTTTCTTCGGCTGTGGTAGGGTCTACCATAACTTTCTGGAAACGACGCTCCAAGGCTCCGTCTTTTTCTATATTCTTACGATATTCGTCCAGTGTTGTAGCGCCGATACATTGTATTTCGCCACGTGCCAGAGCCGGTTTCAGCATGTTAGCCGCATCCAGGGAACCGGTAGCGCCACCTGCGCCCACAATTGTATGGATCTCGTCGATGAACAGAATTATATTCGGGTTCTTCGATAGTTCGTTCAATATAGCTTTGATACGCTCTTCAAATTGTCCACGGTATTTTGTGCCGGCTACAACCGAAGCCATGTCAAGAGCTATCACGCGTTTATCGAAGAGTATACGTGATACCTTTTTTTGAGTAATACGCAGGGCGAGTCCTTCTACTATAGCCGATTTACCTACACCGGGTTCCCCTATCAGTATAGGGTTATTCTTTTTTCGACGGCTAAGTATTTGTGCCAAACGTTCTATTTCTTTTTCGCGGCCAACTATCGGATCTAATTTATTCTCCATAGCAGCCTTGGTCATATCTGTACCAAAATTGTCAAGAACAGGTGTATCCGTTGCCTGACGCGACTGTGTGCCTACGTTTGAATTTCCGCTTACGACTTCATCGTCATCGTCATCGTCGTCCGTAAAATCAGCGCCCATGAGAGGTGATTGTTTATTATTATTGTTGTGTAGAATGTCACTCATACTTTTGATGTAGGTAAACGCTCCATTATAGTCCATATGATATTTTTCCAACAGCATCGCAGCCACATTGTCATGATCTTTAAGTATGGCCAGAAGAAGGTGTTCAGAATCGGTTTCCTGACTTCTGGTTAACCTGGCTTCCAATATGCTCATTTTCAAAATCTTTTCAGTGCTTTTATTTAATACGATTTCACTGTTTGGGTATGCATCCTCCTGTTGCTTTAATATGTTATTATCAATATTGTCTTTTAACTCCAGTAAATCTATTCCGAAATCTTTTAATGCCTGTATGGCTAATCCCTCTCCGTTGCGGAGAATCCCAAGCATCAAATGTTCCGGCGCAAGATAGTTTGTCTGTAGACGTCCGGCCTCCTCACGACTGTAAGTCATGATTTTGCGAACTCTTTGTGAAAAATTATTTTCCATAACCGTTTATTTGATGTTTCCAACGCATGCTACAAATATAAGACTTAATTCTAATTGCTTTTGTCCAATAAATTCTTATTAACTCTAATTAATTTATTACAATTCAAACAAAAATGATGCCATAAAGTTTTTGTCTTTGATACAAAGCTAACTATTATCTTTTAAATATGTTGTAAATTAGCTCTCTAAAATGACTTTTTGAATAATTATTTGTTTAGTTTGTGTTACATTGATGTTAAATGTTTAATTTTGATGTTATTTTGTTTGTGTATATAAAAAATATCCTTTACATTTGTAATGTATTTTTCATGGTATTAGATTTATGGTTAGGAGTGAAGATTGGTTGTCGGGAGACAACCATTCCTATTTTAAGCCCTTACGTATAAATAATCATTGAAATTCAGCAATACACAAACTTGATGTATTCGTTATTCAATGTTTTTTTATTTTTTCAGAAAATTCTTTGGGAGTCATACCATATTGAATTTGGAATAGCTTGATGAAATAAGAAGGAGAATTGATGCCCACAAGATGGCAAATCTCGTTTATGCGATATTTTCCATCCTGAATCAACAGAACAGCTTTTTGCAGGCGGATGAGGCGGATAAATTCGATAGGTGAAGAATTTGTGAGATTTTTAATTTTCCTATGCAGGCTCGACCGGCTGAGGTTCAGGCGTTCTGCCAAAGTCTCTACATTGAAGTCATAATCTGTAATATTCATATTGACCAGTTCTACGACTTTCTCTAAAAAATCTTTTTCTCCCTGATGAGATACTGAGAGGTATGGTTTCTTTAAAAACTGTTCTATATCGCGCTGCCTGTTCTTTATTAAAGTTTCGAGCAGGGACGTCAGGTATTTAATAGAGAATGGCTTTTCCACATATGCGTTAGCCCCGATTTTCAAGCCTTCCACTTTACTTGGCAAGTCGTTTTTAGCAGTCAGTAAGATGAAGATGATATTATTATAATCAGAGTTCTCCCTTACGATTTTGCATAATTCAAAACCATCCATATTGGGCATCATCACATCGCTTATTATTACATCTATCTGCTTCGATTTCAAAACATCCAAAGCTTCATAGCCATCACCTGCCGATTCGGTAATGTATTCGTCTTTAAGTTCTTTGGATATAAAATGAAGCATGTCTGTATTGTCTTCCACAATCAATATAGTTTGTTTGGGAGACGAGAAAAACGATAGGGCGATATTTTGTTGCGTCAACGATTCTTCTTTGGTTTCCTGATCTGCAAGGAGGATTTTAATCTGTTTATGCATCTTGTTTACTACCGGCATTTTCAGCGTGAACACATTCATATCTTGCTGATTTTCGTAATATACGTACCCCCCGTGCATTTCTACTAAAGACCTTGTGAGGGACAAACCTATACCTGACCCGTAAGTTTCCTTCTGGGAAGATTTGACCTGAAAGAAAGGTTCAAAAATTTTGTCCTTGAGATTGGCCGGTATTAATTCACCATCATTCATTATTGTTATGGTATAATAGTCGTCATCGGCAGTAACCAGTATATAAATTTTTGATTTGGAATATTTTATAGCATTCGACAGTAAGTTGTTCAATATTTTGGTAAAGGCATCCTTGTCTGCTGCTGCCAGTATTGGCGATTCCCTTTCTTCCGTAAAGTTGAGCTGTATCTTTTTTAAGGTTATTTCTTTTTCGAACTGGGAGATTATTTCGGAAATAAACTGATTGACATTTATTTGCTGTATATCCAGCGTGAACTTGTTACTATCCACTTTCCTGAAGTCCAGAAGTTGATTTATCAACTGCAATAGCTGATTGGTATTCCTGTTTATAATATCCAGATTGTACTTTATATCCTCGTTTTGGATATCATATTCCATGATGGACTCCAATGGGCCATTGATGAGAGTTAACGGTGTACGGATTTCATGGGCAATGTTTGTGAAGAAATCAACTTTTGCCTCGTAGATTTCTTTATCCCGTTTAATCTCAAATATATGCTGATTTTCGATCGATTTGTCCCTGCTCTTTTTCAGGAAATAACAGACAAGTAAGGATATGGCCAAAACTATTAGCAGGCAATAGGAAATATAAGCTAAGGTGGATTTCCACCAGGGAGGCAGTATGACAAGCTTGATAGAAGCCTCTTCATTGTTCCAAAGCCCGTCGTTATTGCTGCCTTTTACCCTTAGCGTATATTCGCCGGGAGACAGTTTAGCGTACGATGCCGTGTAATTGTTATTTGTTGTTACCCAATTATCGTCGACATTTTCCAATTTGTAGGCATACAGGTTCGATTTAGGAGAAGTGTAGCTAAGAGCGATAAAATAGAACATGATATTAGACTGGTCATAATTCAATGTCAGCTCTTTTGTATAGATAATACTCTCCTGTATGGGGAAAACATCGGACTGGGGCGAAACTTCTTTATTCCCTATAGTCAATTTCGTAATATAGACGGGAGGAATAAACTTATTGGTTTCGGAATAACCCGGCCTGAATGTAACCAAGCCATCCAGGCCCCCAAAGTAGAATGTCCCGTCATTTGCTATTAGCGCTGCTTTATAATTAAAACGGTTGGATAAAAGCCCGTCATTCTGGGTATATACCTTTACTTCGTTAGTATGAGGGGTCAGCCTGACCAGTCCTTTATTTGTGCCGAACCATAGGTTATGATCTTTATCTTCCAGTATTTTGTATGTAATATCATCGGGCAGGCCATCTTTTATTGTATATGTCTTAAAGCGCCTGTCCTTCTTGTTATACATACAAGCGCCTCCCCGGTCGGTCGAAAACCAGATGTTTCCTAAGTGGTCTTCGGTGATGCTGTTTACCGAGTTTGAACTTATTGAATTATCTTTATTTGACGTGAAATGTATTAACTCCTGATTGTCCGGATTGAATTGGAAGACTCCGTTGCCTAAGGTGGCAACCCATATATATCCCTCGGTATCTTCCATTATGTCGTGAACGAAACACAGTCCAAATTCTTTCATTCCGGAAAATTTATCGTTTTGCCTGCCGGAAACAAAAATTCCCCAGGCATTCCCCAGCCAAATCTTACCTTTTCTGTCCTCGCACAAGGCATATATACTTTCTTCATTCAGCCCCAAGGTTTCGGATGAATAGTGTTTTACCGAATTATTTTGCAAATCTATAATATCCACGCCTCCTTTGAAATATCCGACCCATAGCTTCGAGTCTTGCATGAGCATCCCCAGAGTACGTTTATTATGTGTTGTTTTCGGAACTTTGCTAAAATGTTTTCGAGTAGTGTCGAAAAACATCAATCCGGCATCCTCAGTTCCAATCCATATATTTCCATTGTTATCTTCCCTCATCTCCCGTATACGGCTCGATAAATTTTTCTGTTCCGATTTTTGAGGGATATAACAATTAAAAATATTTTTCTTATTAGGGAAATAACATGCTCCACTAAAGTATGTACCGATCCATATCCCACCTTCGCTGTCCTGGTATGTTTTTTCTATGTAATTGTCAGACAACAGATGTTTTTGAAATGCCAGTTGTCCATTTGTTTTACTCAGTTTTATCTTGTCGAGGCTAACGCTGAATAAACCATCCTGCGTACTCACCCAAAGGTCTGAATCGTAGATCGCAAGATGCCTTATTATTTTGAAGTCTATTTCGGGAAGCCCCATATGGCTTACTATTCCGTTCCGCTTATCCAAAAGTAGCAAGCGTTCTTCATGTATTCCAATTATTAACTGTTCCTCGTAGTGGCATATCGTAAAGATGTTTTTCCCCATAACAGATTCTTTGCTGTTATCCATATCAGCATATTGGACAAAAGAATCATTTTTACTATCATATAAATATATACCCGAGCCATTTGTGCCTATCCATACCCGCCCGTTTTTTTCTATTGCAATGCATTGAGGATTGCTTACGCTGGGAAGCACTTCGTCTACGACCGAATACAATATCAGTTTTTCAGATCCCGGATTGAATTTAAAGACCCCCTGGTTAGGTACAACAATCCACAAGAAACCATCATTATCCATTTGTATGTCTTCCACCCATTGAGTAATTTCAATGCCCTTTTCTGTTTTATAATCGAAAGAGGAAAATATCTCAGTTACAGGGTTGAATACAAAGACGCCTTTGTCTGTCCCTACCCATATCTTGTTTTTCGCGTCGACGAAGAGCGAACTGATATTGTTGTTCCGTTTGCCTGTGCGGGGAGAATAACAATCGTAAACTTCCATATTGACACCATCGAACCTGTTCAGCTTATTCAGCGTCCCAAACCAAATGAAACCGTTGCCGTCCTGGATGATTGATTTTACATTATGGTGCGACAAGCCGTTCTGGTCGTTTATAGACATATAGTTATTTTGCGCGCATAAAGATGCAATCCCTTCAAAGATAATAAGGCAAAGGATAAATAGATGTTTCATGGTGCATGAGTAATGTATCTTACACAAAGATAAGTAATATGATTTATACGCTTTTGTCAATCTATGCAACAAATGTCGCAACGGATACAAAAGAAGCGGTTCTTAAAGCAAATATACTATTAATTGGCGCTTACAAGATTGAGTTAAATGAATTAAAAAGATATATTTGTGATAAATTGGCTATTGCGTACTTCTTTCATTCTGAAATTTATATTATACATATTATAATCATCTAACCAAAAAACTGCAATGAAAAATTTCTTTTTAATTGTTTTATGCTGTTTCTCGCTTAATATTTGGGGAACAACACAAAAAGGCCTGATCGAAATATCGACAGAGAACACATCCATAATATTGGGGGTATCCCTTGACGGGAAAGTTTGTTTTCTGCATTGGGGCGAAAAGATAAAAGATATACAAGCTTTTATGGATAAGCCATTCATAAAACAGCCCGATACAAATGACAATATGGCGCCTCAATTATACCCGGCGTATGGCGGTCGCTATTATCTTGAACCGGCATTGAAACTTACGCACAATGACGGAGCGCTGACAACAAGCCTGATATACGATTCACTCGATAAAGTGGAAATAGACGACAACCGTACCGAATTTACGATTAAGCTCAAAGACAAAATATATCCTGTGTATGTTGATGTACGGTTTGTATGCTATAAAAAAGAAGATGTGATTTGTCAAAGCGTAACTATTTACCATAATGAAGATAAAACGCTGAAAGTTGAAAACCTGGCATCCTCATATATCCCGATCCATGCGGAATCTTACTACCTGACCCACTTTCATGGTACATGGGCAGCCGAAATGCAGATGGAAGAAGAAAAACTAAGGCATGGTATAAAAGTAATAGAAACAAAGAAAGGGGTAAGAGCCACACAAGCCGAAAATCCATCTTTCCTTATTTCGGTAAACACTCCTTCTAATGAAGACGCCGGGGAAATATACGCGGGAACGCTGGCCTGGTCCGGCAACTACAAACTGGCTTTTGAGATCGGCGAAACAGGGGAACTATTTATCACAGGAGGAATGAACCCTTTCGCATCCACATACAATCTCAAAGCCGGAGAAAAACTGACAAGCCCCGAAATGATACTGACATACAGTCCGGCTGGAAAAGGGGAGATATCAAGAAATTACCATGATTGGGCACGGGCATACGGCATGGCGCATGGCGACAGAACTCGCCCTATACTCCTCAATAGCTGGGAAGGCGCATATTTCAGTTTTGAAGAAAACACAATAACCTCGATGATAGACAACGCAGCCAATTTCGGAATAGAAATGTTTGTTCTCGACGATGGCTGGTTTGGCAATAAATATCCCCGCAATGGCGATAACGCCGGGTTGGGTGACTGGCAGGTGAATGAGAAAAAACTGCCAAGAGGAATTAGTTATCTGGCCGGCTATGCCGTAAACAAAGGTTTACAGTTTGGAATATGGATAGAGCCCGAAATGGTAAACCCCGACAGCGAACTGGCAAAGAAACACCCCGAATGGATTGTGAAAAGCGGAAAACGGGATATTCTTCCTATGCGCAACCAGTGGCTTCTGGATCTGAGTAACCCTGAAGTACAGGACTTTGTGTTCGAAACGTTCGACAATGTCGTTTCTCTATCGAAAAATATAACCTATGTGAAGTGGGATGCCAATCGCCATGTCGATAATGCCGGGTCTGAATATCTGACAAAGGATAATCAAACACACTTTTGGTTATTCATGGTGGGACTCTGTAAAGGATGCGAAAGCGACCGAAATAGCTCCGTTTAAAGTCCGCTTCGACAACGACTTTTCGTATGTAGGTTATCAGGTTGGGAATGCCCTTACCATTCGCGACCACGTCCGCGACCATGTAGGGGTATTTGTCAATCGCTCTGAAAATGTGACGCTCGAGAATATCAATCTGCATTATATGCATGGATTGGGGATAGTATCGCAGTTTTCTGAAAACCTGAACTACAATAAGGTGAATATAGCGCCGTGGAGGGGGCGGACAATCGCTGCCTTTGCCGATGGCATGCATTTTTCAGGATGCAAGGGACATGTCGAGATAAGTGATTGTAAGATAAAGGGGCTGCACGACGACCCGATAAATGTACATGGCACATACCTGAAGATAACAGGAGTAAAATCTCCAAATAAGCTGGTAATGCGCTTTATGCATGGCCAGACTTACGGGATGCAACCTTTCTTCGAAAACGACTCGGTAGCTTTTATCCGGTCGAAGACATTACAAAAAGTGGACTATGCAATAGTGGAAAATGTGAGACGGATATCCGGCAGGGAGGTGGAGTTGTCTTTATCGAAACCTTTGCCTGATGGTATGGGCGAAGGCGATTGTTTGGAAAATATAACGTGTACTCCCTCTCTGCGAATATCCGGTTGCCGGCTTGAAATGACAAATACACGGGGTATCCTGGTCTCCACGCCCCGGAAGGTAGTCATCGAAAACAATTATTTTTACCGGACAGGTATGTATGCTATCATGATTGCGGCCGATGCCAACAGTTGGTATGAGTCCGGGGCGGTAAGTGATGTGCTTATCAGGAATAATATTTTTGATGCCTGCGCCTATAACCTCTATTATGATAACAACAGCTATGTAATATCCATAGAGCCCGAAAACCACGAAAGGGTAAGCAAACATTGGGTTCACCGTAATATCCGTATCGAAGGCAATATCTTTAAAATATATAATGATAACCTGATATTGAAGGCAAAGAGTACTCAGAATCTTTATTTCGGTAAAAACACAATTGAGAATACGGCATACCTTCCAATAGTTAAGGGTAGGACAAAAAACGAGTCGTCCAGCCCGTCTTTCCGATTTGAGGATTGTACTGGAGTAAAAATGGAAAATAATGTATATAAACCCGGTACTTCAGGAGTGAAAGTAGAGACTACATATATGAAGAAGAAAGATATTGATATTGAGCGTAATATATCTTTTACTTTTAAATAATTGGTGAAATTTAAACAGTTACTATAAAACTTTAAATGATTATCCGCAATTATACCCCCCCCTCATATCGGTTAATTTTTTGATTTTCAACCATATAAAATATAGAAAGAAATGAAAGTAAATATTGAAAAACACAATGAAGAAATGAGAACACGATTTTTAACACTAATTCTACTATTTTTTTTACTTGTTTCTCACTCACAAGCACAACAAGACAGTATAAAGTCGAATAAGAACGTACAAGCACATGATAGAATTTTACAACTTGAAGTACCTATTTATAAATTGTTTCCAACGGAAAACTATTGGACTTTTATTAAATTAGATACTCGAAATGGGAAAATGTGGCAGGTATCAAACGATGGCGACGAAGGTGTACAAATATTAAATTCTCGTTCTCTTGTACGGACAGAAGAAGATGAAATCAACGGAAGATTTACTCTTTATCCTACGGAGAATAAGTACAATTTCCTATTACTTGACCAAATAAGTGGTCGAACATATCAAGTACAATGGGATAATGATAGCTATGAGAGGTTTGTTACTCCAATTTTTTAATTTTAAATGTTTATGAATGTTTTATCAATAATCATTTTAGTTGGTTGCATTTGTTGCATTTGAAAGTTGAGTTTGCCGAATCAGAGAAGGGGTATTTTTGCGGATAATCATTAAACTTAATTGCAAGAGAGGTTTTTGATTTCACCACAGAGTTGAGTTTTATGTTAATTATATACTCCGTGGTGAAAAGTCAAGATGAGTTCAATGAAAGCTCTAAAAAACCTTATCTTTGCAACTTATGGAAGATATTTATAAAACCATAGCGGATATATCCAAAGCAGTTTACACCGAGAAGCGAAGCAAATTTATTGCTTATGCAATTCCTGTGCTTTCGACTGAAGATGTGAGAAAAGAAATAGATAAGCTGAAAAAAGAATTTTACGATGCCCGTCATATATGTTGGGCGTATATGCTGGGGGCTGATAGGCTTGAATTTCGGTCGAATGATGATGGTGAGCCGTCCGGAACGGCAGGAAAACCTATACTTGGACAGATAAATTCGAATGAGCTGACAAATATTCTTATTGCTGTTATTCGATATTTTGGAGGAATCAAGCTGGGAACCAGCGGGCTTATTGTCGCATATAAAGAGGCGGCGGCAGAAGTAATAGCTAATGCCGATATTGTGGAAAAAACAGTTGATGCTCAGGTTTCGTTTGGTTTTGAATATCCTTTTATGAATGATGTGATGAAAATTGTAAAAGACTTAGAACCGGCTATTTTAGAGCAGTCTTATGATATGAATTGTTCGATGACATTGGAAATACGGAAAGCTAAGTTTGACGAATTAAGAAATAGACTGGAAAAGGTGGAGTCCCTGAGTTTTATTGAACAGTATGAAAAGTGAGAAGTGAAACATTGTTCGGCGCTGGTTTTATCTATAAGGCTGATTTATACTTCCTTTACTTTGCCCAATGTGATATAGCAAATATATCCTTTAATGTCTGAGTAACCGATCTTGCGAATTTGATCGACATAATATTTCACCTGACGGATGTGTTTTTTGTCTTCTTTTTCTCCGAATTTATAATCTATCACAATTACTCTGTCACCTTTTATCATAACCCTGTCGGGACGGACAAATGTTCCTTTAGGCTGCAAAATCTGTACTTCGTTCAGAACCCGATATTCTCCCGAATACCAGGATGATACAAGAGGATTGGATAAATACGCATTTAAAATATTTCTAACCTCGCTTTTTTTACCTGCTGTTATATCTCCGTTAATGTAATACTCTTCAACAGCACTGTCTATATCATTTATTGTTTGCACTTTACTGATAATTTCATGCATTAAAGTACCATAGTCACGCTGTCCAGTGTCCGAAAAATAATATTTGTTTTTCAATAACAAACGTATCCTGTTGTCATACGATACACTCGATATATTCTCAACGCTGATTTCATTGATAATAGGACTCCTTTTTTTCTTTACAGAACGGTAGTTTTCTCCTGTCTCGAAAATACCGGTCTCTCTATCTAAATTTTGAGAGAGATTAACTATGTTTTCTATATCTATGGGCGAATTTATAGAAGCCCAAAGCAACGATGCAATATCTTTTACCTCTTCTTTTACCGGTTTGGGCACAAAAGCGATCAATTCATTTTTGGCACGGGTGAAGGCAACATAAAGAACATTTATATTGTCAATGAATGCGTGCAAACGTTCATCATAATATTCATAATCGAAAATTGTATTTTTCAATTTTGATGAATATTTTACAGGAACTAAATGTAAGCGGTTGAATGGTTCCGACTTAGGGTGGCACCAAAGTATTGTCGCTAGCTTATGATCAATTTCCCAGTTACAGAAGGGTATAATAACAACATTAAAACCAAGGCCTTTCGATTTATGTATGGTCATTATACGGATTGCATCCTGACCATCGGGAGTAAAAATAGTCTTTTTAATTCCCGATTCATCCCACCACTTGAGGAAAGCGTCGAGGTCTGATGAGTAACGGATGGTGAAGTCCAAAACCATATCCAAAAACGACTGGATATAGACCAGTTCGTCATTGTCCATCGCGTTATCGAACAGTTTAAACATTTCCTCCGTCATTTCATACAAAGGAAGTTCGCGTATCCTGTTCAGTTCTGTCATTATTTCTTCCGGCAGGTCGTCTTTTGCAGAAAAATATTTTAATAAAGCATCCTCTGCCGTAAGCTGGTTACTATATTTAAAATATTCGTAAACGGCTAACGCTTTAAGTGAAGCTTCCAGCGGATTGTGCAAATATTTCAGTAGCGCGACAATCAGTTTCACATTCTTGGCGTTGTTGACAAACAAGGCCTCGTCTGAAATAATATCGTAACGATATTTCGGATCGGTATTTCGGCTTTTGTATTCCAACAGACGGTTTGCTACACTCGCTCCTTCTTTTTTTGTGCGGACAAGTATCGCTATATCTTTCAGGCTATAACCCTTATCCTGTAATTGCTCTATTTGCGAGGGTAATTGTTCCAATACATAATCTTGCCAGGCTTGTTCTGCGGTTTCTATAAACTCTACCTTTACATGCCCTTCATTTTCTTCGTGGCTTTCAGGTATTTGTTGATATACTTCGTTATAAGCTTTTGTTATTCGGGAAGAAAATGGTTGTAAGCGTTTATCCGCATCGATATCCAAGGAACTATTATAAGTCTCTTGAAGAAGATGTGTTCCTGTTGTAAAAATCGCATTGTTAAAATTGATGACGTTTCGGGAGCTACGCCAGTTTGTATCCAAAGTTTCGTGGGTAATACCTCCCGAATCGAAATCCTTGTCCAGTTGCTCATCCAGTAATTTCCAATCAGAATTTCGCCAACGATAAATACTTTGTTTTACATCTCCTACTATGAAATTCTTATTCCCTCCTGCCAAGCTGTCACGGACGAGAGGAAGGAAATTTTGCCATTGCATATCGGAAGTGTCCTGAAACTCATCGATCATGTAGTTATTTATGCGCAAACCCACCTTTTCATAAATAAAAGGAGATTCGTTTCCGGCGATGATCCGGTTCAGGAGTTCGGTCGTATCCGATATGAGCATGATATTATTCTCGGCGGCATATTCCCGGATCTTTTTATCTACATCGCCCAATATGCCCAAAGCGAAAAAATAATGGTTTATTTCGCTGGCAGTCTGGTATGTACGTGAATTATCGAAATGAGAAATAATCTTTACAACCAATGGGTTTAATTCACTGAAAACATCTTCAATCTGATCTTTTAATGATGTGGGCGTTTTTGTTGTATACCAATTAGATAAATTATCAGCCAGGGTACGGAATGTATTTGTCGGCTCGCTGACCGCACCATTGCCCCATCGTATAAAACTAAAAAAAGGAGAACGTGCCCCGCCTTTGAAATCATCCGGCTTTAGTCCACGATTGGTCATTATATTCAGCGCTTTTTCAGCCATTTGTTGCAACTCACTCTCAAAATTGCGGATGATGGTGAAAAGCATTTCTTTATAATCGGTCATCAGTTGCTTGTCGGCAATATCGGCCTGCACCTGATTGCTGTATGCTTTGTAGCCTTCCTTGAATATTTCGGAAGAAAGGGATTGAATATCGCTACGGATATTCCACGTGTCGCCGCTTTCTATTTTTTCTTCCGAAAAACGGATCAGCCAGTCGAGTAGGAGTTTGTTGTCGCTACGCTCTAAGTCGAATAACATAGAATCAACCGCTTGCCCTAAAACTTTTTCGGTATCCAGTTCTACATTATATCCTCCACCCAACCCGATTTCACGTGTGAAAGCGCGCATTGTTTGCTGGAAAAACTTATCAATGGTGCTGACAGAAAAAGAAGAATAATCGTGAAGTATGCGTACCAAGATGTCATGCGCCTCTTTTCTTACTTGCTCTTCATTCAATCCATATTCATCGGAAAGCAAACCGACGTAATCCGATTTTCGTCCTTGAGCCAGATTGCCAAGCTCTTCTACGATGCGGGTTTTCATTTCATCGGTTGCCTTATTGGTAAAGGTAACCGCTAGTATATGGCGATAAGCGTATGGGGAAGAAAAAAGAAGGCATAGATATTCTGCGGTCAGGCGATGGGTTTTACCCGAACCTGCCGAAGCTTTGTATACAGAAAGATTTACTTCATCGTCAAATAATCCTTGCTTTGGCATATCCCTCTTTTTGCAATAGTTCCAGTATCTTATTTCTGAAATCCCCTTGAACTATTATTTCTCCATCTTTGGCTGATCCGCCGACTCCGCATTTTACTTTCAGAAATTTGCCTAGTTCCTCTAAGTCTGCGATTGTACCGGTGAATCCGGTAATCAGTGTCACGGCTTTTCCTTTGCGGTTACGTTTGTCCAGAGAAATACGAAGCTGTTGCTTCGTTTTATCCAGCGTATCTTCTTCTATGTTCTCTTCTTTTTCATATTTGAAGTCCGGATTTGTAGAATATACAACATTCAGACGGTCTTTCCAGTCGCTCATATTAATGGATTTTGTTTGATGCAAAAGTACGGAATAATTTAAGCAGTTTTACAAAACTACCTAGGGCAATCGCATCAAAATTTTGATCCCTACCGGAATAAACAGTCAACAACTCGTACCTCGTATCTCGTCTACTCGTAACTTTTTAACTAAAAAGTAACAAACTTCTACAGTTATTTTTTAGCCGTTAGCAGATAGCTTTTAGCCGTTAGTCCCTTGCTTGCGCGGCTACCCTCTTTGTCATCCTGACCGC
>BNXH01000007.1 GCA_025999435.1 Bacteroidia bacterium
CCCATAGAGATAACATCATCGTCGGGATGCGGACTAAATACGATTACCTCTTTAGGATACGGTTTTGCTCTTTCGGGGCGATTGGTGTCGTCTGCATTCGGTTTTCCTCCCGGCCATCCGGTTATGGTATGTTGCAGATCGTTGAAAATCTTAATGTTGACATTGTATGCCGATCCGTAAAGAGCCAATAGCTCTTCGAGCCCATTGTCCTGATAATCCTTGTTTGTTAATTTAAGGATAGGCTTGTTTACTTTGAAGCATAACCATACAATAGCTCTGCGGGTAAGCTTACTTGTCCAATCGCAGTTTGTTACTAACCAGGGGCGGTTGATACGAGTCAATTCGAAAGCGGCGTTCAGGTCGATAATGACATTTGCATTTGGGTGAGCTTGTAAACAAGACGCAGGGACAGCATCCGAGATAACTCCTTCCACTACATCCTTCACACTTTTAGATTTGTCTTCACCCCATGCGATCAGAGCGATTTCTTTAGCTTTCATTATTGTCGCGATACCCATAGTTACAGCGCTCGGTGGAACCAGGTCAAGAGAACCGAATGTGTTGACTGCCTCTTTACGGGATTGTTGATCGAGCAAGATCAAACGTGTATGAGAAGATGTGCTGGAACCTGCGATATTAATACCGATGTTTCCTGCACGGCCTAATCCTAATAATAAATAATCAATACCTCCTGCTTCTGTTATTTTTTGCTCGTAAGCTTTACAGTAATTCAGAATTTCTTCTTTCGGTACAGATCCGTCCGGTGAGTATACGTTCTTAGGATCAATATTTACATGATTGATAAAGCTTTCTTTTAATAAACGCAAATTACTGTCGGATTGAGTAACAAGAGGGTAGAATTCATAAATGTTGAATATGATAACATTATTAAAACTTAATCCCCCTTTATGGAAGCGTATAAGCTCGTCATAGATTGTTAAAGGAGAGTGTCCTCCCGGTAATGCTAATACAAATGATTCTCCTTTACTTTGTTTTTCTTTTATTCTGTCGGCAATTTCTTTTGCAATGTGCAAAGAGGCTTCTACGGACGATTCGTAAATCTGTGTAGGAACTTTTTCAAAGCGGGTCAATGCTGACAGTTCAAATTCATTTTCGGGACGATAGTAGCGTTGAGATACCCTGTCCAAAACAATTTGTGAACTTAAATTTAATCTCATGTTAAATTATTTAAATTATTGTATTACTATATTAAAATATTTTCCCCTAAGTTTAATCTCAAACAACCAGAGCCGCTGCTCCCAGCAGATTGATGTTTTCTTTTTTCGAGAGAAGTATATTTACTCTCTCATCAGCATTTTTAAAAGGAAACACTGAAACACATTCATACATCTTTGTCGCAAAAAAATCATATCCGTTTATGATGTCTCCGCCCAAAATAATGGCTTGCGGGTCGTAAGTGAATAAAACCGTTTTTATCAGATTTCCGATATGCGACCCTAATTCATTCCACAAAGCTAATGTTTTAGCGTCACCTTGCAGAGCCAACTCATAGGCTTTTTCTGCAGTTGTATTATTTCTTGTAAAGAATTTCTGTCCGCAATAACCTTCATAGTCGGAGTCGAGATAAGGCAAACTGCCTATTTCTCCTGCTCCTGCATTATTTCCGCTATATAATTCATTATTAATGATTATTCCCGCACCTACGCCTATACTGAGAATGATGCATACAATGTCGCGGTAAATAGTGCCTTCTCCATAATAGCGTTCGCCGAAAGCGAAGCAGTTAGAGTCGTTGTTTATAAATACGGGTACATTAAATTCTTTTTCAAGTATTTGCTTGAGCGGAACATCTTTCCACGGTATATTAATGGTATTTTTAATGATGCCTTTATCAGATTGAATAATGCCGGATACACCAACGCCGATTCCTCTGATATTCGAATTAAAGATACTGTGTATTGAATCCTTTATATGATTTATAATTCTTTCTTGCGATTGGTCGGTCTTGGTAGGGGTTTCGATCTTTCTGAAAATATGACCGCCATCTACGATCCCCAGTCGCATTTTTGTCCCGTTTATATCTATTCCGATTCTCATAATGTCAATATCGTAGGAGGGTAAAAACCGGCCTTTTTGCCTGCATACTTTTATATTTGTTTTCCATCTAATAGACATACAAATATATGCCCGAAAACTCAAATAAAAGAACTCTAAATGTTAATTAACAGATAAGATTCAAAATAAAATCTTAAAAACAGAATAAAGCCGGAACCGGTCGTTGTAAATATACTGACATTTTGGCATGAAACAGATGTTGGCAAGTATTTTGAACGTTTTAAGTAGCGAAGTAGAAGCAAAAAATTAAATAATAATAAATATATGAATTTCAACAACTTTACAATTAAATCTCAAGAGGCTATACAAAAGGCCGTTGAGATAACGAAAGGGAAGGGACAGCAATCCGTCGAACCCACCCACATTCTTATGGGGGTGGTATTGGCTGGAGAAAATATCGTTAATTTCCTCTTTCAAAAGTTAGGTGTAAATACCGGACAATTGAATTCATTGCTGAGTAAAGAGACAGAATCTTATCCCAAAGTTTCGGGAGGAGAACCTTATCTGAGCAGAGAAAGTAATGCCGCGCTCGAAAAGGCAATGGATTATGCTAAGAAAATGGGAGACCAGTTTGTGTCGATAGAGCATATTCTGTTAGGTGTATTGGCTGGTAAAAATACTGCATCCCAGATGCTTAGGGATGCAGGTGTATCTGAAAAAGAATTGCAAATGGCTATAAACGAGCTTCGTAAAGGAAGTAATGTGACCAGTCAATCGGCTGAAGATACATATCAGTCATTGGAAAAGTATGCGATCAACCTGACCCAGAGAGCAAAGGACGGTAAGCTCGATCCTGTTATCGGTCGTGATGAAGAAATCCGCCGGGTGCTTCAGATATTGAGTCGAAGAACAAAGAATAATCCTATCCTGATCGGTGAGCCGGGAACAGGTAAGACTGCTATTGCCGAAGGACTGGCTCATCGTATCATTCGTGGAGACGTGCCCGAAAACTTGAAGAGCAAACAGATTTACTCGTTAGATATGGGTGCTTTGATTGCCGGAGCCAAATACAAAGGTGAATTTGAGGAGCGTTTGAAGTCGGTTGTTAACGAGGTAACTAAGTCGGAAGGTGAAATTATTCTCTTTATCGATGAAATTCATACACTCGTAGGTGCCGGTAAAAGTGAAGGCGCTATGGATGCCGCCAATATTTTAAAACCTGCCCTGGCTCGGGGAGAATTACGTTCGATAGGAGCCACGACTCTGGATGAATATCAGAAATATTTTGAGAAAGATAAAGCTCTCGAACGCCGTTTTCAAGTAGTAATGGTAGACGAACCTGGTGAGGTGGATGCAATATCTATTCTTCGCGGATTGAAAGAAAGGTATGAGAATCACCATAAAGTACGTATCAAAGATGAAGCGATAATAGCGGCTGTACAGCTTTCGAGTCGTTATATAACCGATCGTTTCCTGCCGGATAAGGCTATTGACCTGATGGATGAAGCTGCGGCGAAATTGCGGATGGAAGTAGATTCTGTTCCGGAAGAATTGGATGAAAAGAGCCGGCGTATAAAACAGTTGGAGATTGAGCGCGAGGCTATCCGCCGTGAAAACGATAAAGGCAAAGAAACTGAATTGACAAAAGAGATCAGTACACTGAAAGAGGAAGAGAAGGATCTGAAAGCCAAATGGCAATCAGAAAAAGAGGTAATCAATCAGATACAGCAGAACAAAATAGATATTGAAAACACCAAATTTGAGGCTGAGAAAGCTGAACGTGAAGGCGATTATGGCAAGGTAGCCGAGCTTCGTTATGGCAAGCTCAAAGAATTAGAAGACGGCATTGTTAAGTTGCAGGAACAGTTGCATCAGATGCAGGGTAGTCAGGCGATGGTAAAAGAAGAAGTTGACTCTGCTGATATTGCCGACGTCGTTTCTCGTTGGACAGGCATTCCGGTTAATAAGATGCTTCAAAGTGAGAAAGACAAGTTGCTGAATTTGGAAGAAGAATTGCACCACCGTGTAATAGGACAAGATGAGGCTATTTCGGCTGTAGCTAATGCAGTTCGCCGTAGCCGTGCAGGATTGCAGGATCCGAAACGTCCGATCGGTTCGTTTATATTCCTCGGTACTACCGGAGTGGGTAAAACTGAATTGGCAAAGGCTTTGGCTGAGTTTTTGTTCGATGACGAAAATATGATGACCCGTATCGATATGAGCGAGTATCAGGAAAAATTCAGCGCCACCCGTCTGATTGGTGCACCTCCGGGATATGTGGGTTATGACGAAGGTGGTCAGCTAACCGAAGCTATCCGCCATAAGCCATATTCAGTTGTGCTTTTCGATGAGATCGAGAAAGCTCATCCCGATGTATTCAATATCTTGTTGCAGGTATTGGATGACGGACGCCTGACCGATAATAAAGGTCGTGTGGTGAACTTCAAGAATACGATAATCATAATGACTTCTAATATGGGGTCGGGTCTTATTCGCGAAAATTTTGCAGGTATTACACCGAAAAATCATGATGAAGTGGTGGAGAGGACCAAGAAAGAAGTATTGAATATGCTAAAGGTAAATATTCGTCCTGAGTTTCTGAACCGTATCGATGAGATTATTATGTTCGAACCTTTGAATATGAAAGAAATCGAACAGGTTGTTCGCATGCAGCTCAATGGCGTAGTCAATATGCTGAAAACCAATGGTGTGAAGCTGGAGTTTACAGATGAAGCCATCTCTTGGATTGCTCAGATGGGATTTGATCCCGAATTCGGCGCCCGTCCGGTGAAACGTGTAATCCAAAGAATGATACTTGATACTTTGTCGAAACAGTTATTGGCCGGAACGATAGACCGGTCTGCTCCGATAATAATAGATATGAAAGACGGAGAGTTGGATTTTAAGAATTAAATATCAAGAGGGAAGGTAAATCTGAATACTGCCAGATTATTCGAAATGAAGAAGATATACGGCAATATGATGACCTGTATTTGATATTATTTTGTTCATAAATAAAAATGTGAAAGATTATGAAAATAGCGACAATTTTATTTGCTTTGACTGTATTTACTTTAACAGGATGTAAGAGTCAGGACCCTGCTGTAAAAGCGGCTAATGAAGCAGAGCAACAAGCATGGTTTGCCAAGGCTGTGCAGGCTCTGAATGATCGTGAATTTGTGCTTGAAGCCGATCAGGTAACGTTCAAAAGAGGAAACTTCGTTTATGTAAATGGTAGTACTAATTTTGTTTCCTTGCATAAAGATAGAGCCACTATTCAACTCGCGTTTAATTCACCATATGCCGGACCAAACGGCATAGGAGGAATTACTGTTGACGGTTCGGTGTCGAATATAAAGACGAGTACCGATAAAAAGCGCAATTTGATATTTAGTATGTCGGTTACAGGCGTAGGTGTGTCTGCAAGAGTAGTGATCCAAATGGTCAATGGTACTAATAAATGTTCGGCTACGGTATATCCTAATTTTAGCAGCAATGTGATAACATTCTCAGGAAATTTATATGCAGAGGAAGACTCGAATGTCTTTAAAGGCAGATCATTATAAACACTACAAAATAAAAAAGACCTGCTGATTCAGAGCCTGTTTAAATTTGGATGATAGAAATTTAAACAGGCTTTTTATTGTTGGCGGGTAGGGCAAACCCTCATGGAATTTATTTTATCTATTTTATCTGGATTACACAGCGCTCGCGCAGACGTCCCGTCTGTGTGTTGCGTAGCAAAGAAGACACGGACTGGAAGTCCGCGCCAGCAGGGATAGCGAATTTGAAAATTAGCGAATTTGAAAATGTGAAAATGAGTGTGGAGTTTGCATAGTACATGACAAAAAATATTTTATATATATTTAAAAGGCTTATTATGTTGCCCTTACAGGGTGCAGTTCCTTCGGTTGTCATCTCCCCGGGCTGGAATATATCAGGCTTTCAGCCTGTTTCTTTCCTTGATGCCCTGAAGGGGCTACATAATATAGCCCAATGGCAACGCCTTGGGTGGGAAAACGAAATCCCCTGAAACCGCGCCCTGTAAGGGCAATATAAGATTTTGTAATATTTTTTGTCATGTATACTATGGGAGTTTGTTACTTTTTAGTTAAAAAAGCAGAGGTCAAAGTAGTAGTTTGTTTACTGATAACTGATTACTGATAACTGATTACTGTTGACTGATAACTGGTTTTCGCGCCTCTGTTTTTTAGGATTGTACAAAAATCCCTATCTTTACCTGAAATATTTGAGATAAAGCATTCTGATGGCTGATTTTTCGCAAACGGATATTACATATTTGGCAGGGGTAGGCCCAAAGAAGGCCGAAATACTGAATAAGGAGATCGATGTGTTTTCGGTTGAAGACTTGCTCTATTATTTCCCATATAAATATATCGATCGCAGCCGGATTTACTTTGTTCACGAAGTAGATGGCAATATGCCCTATATTCAACTGAAAGGGCGGATTACGGCTTTCGAGACTTTCGGCGAGGGACGGAAAAAGCGGTTAGTCGCTCATTTTACCGACGGCACAGGCTTTATCGATCTGGTATGGTTTCAGGGAGCCAGGTTCATTGAGGATAAATACAAAGTAAATCTGCCATATATTATATTCGGTAAGCCGACCATGTTTGGCGATAAGTTCAATATTGCCCATCCTGATATCGATCCGTACATCAATGAAGAAGAGCGTCCTTCGGGTTTGATGCCATACTACAACACGACAGAAAAAATGAAGAACCATTTTCTGAACTCGAAAGCAATTCAGAAAATCATGGCTGCGGCGTTTTCGTCTGTTGTAAAAAATCTACAGGAAACACTCCCCGAAAAGGTGATACAAGAAGCGCGGTTGATGGATTTGAAATCTGCTATGCGGAATGTTCACTTTCCCGAAAATGCTTCTTTGTTGAGGGAAGCCCAATACCGGTTAAAGTTTGAGGAGTTGTTTTATATTCAGTTGAATATCCTTAAATATACGGCAGAACGTAAGTCGAAACTTAAAGGTTTTGTGTTCTCCAAGGTGGGAGACTATCTAAACTCTTTTTACGAAGACAACCTTCCCTTTCCTCTGACAAATGCGCAAAAGCGGATCATCAGGGAAATAAGGCAGGATATGGCAACCGGAGAACAGATGAACCGCTTGTTGCAGGGCGATGTCGGTAGCGGTAAGACCCTTGTGGCCCTGATGTTGATGCTGATTGCTCTTGATAATGGTTTTCAGGCTTGTTTGATGGCTCCGACTGAAATACTGGCTACTCAACATTTTATTACCATTCAAGAATTTTTGCAAGGCTTGGATGTAAACGTGGAGTTACTAACCGGCTCTACCAAAAAGTCTGATAGAGAACGGATACATAGTTCTCTCCTTACCGGAGACTTGCAAATACTTATCGGTACTCATGCACTGATAGAAGATACGGTACAATTTTCGAATCTGGGTCTGGTTATTGTAGACGAGCAACATCGCTTTGGTGTAGCTCAGCGAGCAAAGCTTTGGCGTAAAAATGTAAATCCTCCTCATATTCTGGTGATGACGGCTACCCCTATTCCCCGTACATTGGCGATGACGGTATATGGCGATCTGGATGTGTCGGTTATTGACGAGTTGCCTCCGGGACGTAAACCTATTCAGACCATTCATCAATATGACAAAAAGCGAGGCTCTCTTTATGATTCGACTCGGAAACAGTTGCAAGAGGGACGTCAGGTATATATTGTATATCCGCTGATAGAAGAAAGTGAAAAACTGGACCTGAAAAGTCTTGAAGATGGATTTGAACATATAAAAGAAGTGTTTCCCGAATATACGGTCTGCAAGGTACACGGTAAGATGAAACCGAAAGAAAAAGAGGCTGAGATGCAACGCTTTGTCCGCAACGAAGCGCAGATAATGGTTGCGACCACTGTTATAGAAGTCGGGGTGAATGTGCCTAACGCTTCGGTAATGATTATTGAATCGGCTCAACGTTTCGGACTGTCACAGTTACACCAGCTCAGAGGCCGGGTAGGTCGTGGTGCAGACCAGTCATATTGTATACTGGTTACTCCATACGAACTGTCGGCAGAAACGAGGAAACGTATCGATATTATGGTAGAAAGCAATGATGGTTTCGAAATAGCTGAGGCGGACCTCAAATTGAGGGGGCCGGGCGATTTGGAAGGAACACAGCAAAGCGGTATTCCGTTCAACTTGCGGATAGCAAATCTTACCCGCGATGGTGAAATCCTTCAATTTGCCCGTGAAGTAGCCCAAAAAATCTTAGAAGATGATCCTCAGATAGAGAAGCCCGAAAACCTGATCTTGAGAAAGCAGTTACGCAAATTGAGCGGAAACAGATATAATTGGGGATTGATTAGTTGATTTTCAAATCTTTTTCTTCTAATACTGTAATTTTCCCGTTTTCTTCTTTGGTAATAATGGCTTTCCCATTTTCTTTCGAGATTGTCATTTTGGTATTATCCTTTTCGATAACGATCGGTTGAGATTGCTTTTTGCGGCCATTCTTTTTACCTCCTTTCAATTCGAGGATATGCTCATCCAGCGCTTTGATTCTCTTTTCGGAGTCTTTAATTCTCCGCACGTTGTCTTCATCTTCCGTTTTTTTCTTCAGACTCTCTACATAGTCAGATAGGGCATTCCGATAATAAGTATAGTATGTCAATGCATTTTGCGGGTCGTCGAGCCGGTCGTCGTATATATTGGCAACAGTGTAGTAAATATTCATTTGATTGTACTTGCTGTAATTCAGCGATCTGAGGTGAGTCTCGGCAGCTTCTTTGTATTGTCCGCTCTTTTCATAAGATAAGGCAAGGTTTTTATTACAGGAATATAATATGCTACTATCCGGTTTTAACCGGTCCAGCAGCCTGTTGAACAGAGGAATTGCTTTTTTGTGATCGGCCATTTGCATAGATGAGGTAGCAAGAGCAAAAAGAACCGTATTATTTGTTGTATCCTGCCTGAAAGCTTTGTCCAGATATACTTCCGAATTATAAAATTTATTACTCATGAAATAGGAAAGTCCGAGGTTTCGGTTTAACAAAAGGCTGGTGTCGCCTCTTTGTTCGCATACGAGGAAGCGGTTGTTTGCTTCTTCATAGTTTTCTCCGGCATAGTATAATAAAGCATTTAACAGATTGACTTGATGATTGGTGGTATCCATATCCATAAATGTCTGGGAGCATTCCTTGCCCTCGTTTAATAATCCGTATTGTAAATAAATATTGGTCAGGCTGGCAGTGGAAAACGCATCTAATGGATTTTCAGCTAATGTTTTTCTGTAATAGAATATGGCGCTATCGACTACATTCATCATCTCATAGCATTGGGCGATTTGTTTCAGTGTGTTGGCCGATTTACCCTGATCGTAGATTACATAAAACAGTTCGAGCGCTTTCTCGTATTTGCTTTGCTGAAACAATAGTTCTGCTTTTTGTATTTTGAAATAGATGTTGGCGGAATCTATCCGTATTAGTTCGTCGTAACATTCGACGCTCGCTTTGCGGTTGGCTATCGCCTGATAACAGGTTGCCAGTTCGGATAATATTTGCACATCGTCTTTATACTCTTTGTCGAGAAGTTCCAATATAAATATAGCCTTTTGGTATTTACCCAAAGCCTTATTGCATAATGCTTTTTGAAAAAGTAATTCCTTCGTTGGTTCTTGCGCTTCTATATATTCCAACGCCTGTTGGTATTGGAAGTTTTTCAGTAATTCGGCTAGGTGGTTTTCTTTGTTTTGAGAAAAAACAGAGAAAACGCAAATTGTCAATAAGCTTGCAAGGATGATTCGTCTTTTCATATAGTGCAGAGTTAACTAAAGAGCAGGCGTTAATACCCGCTCTTCGGTTAAATGAAAGGTCTTTATTTTACAGAAGGTTTGCTAATTGCTGTATCATCCTTCAACCGGAACTGGATAGGTAGATTAAAATATACAGGAACTGCAATGCCGTTTTGTTTTCCCGGTATCCATTTCGGCATACCGGAAACTACTCTTACAGCTTCCGCATCGCAATCAGGATCGATACCTCGTATAACAGTTACATTTGTTATGGTTCCGTCATCTCCTACTATAAACCGTAGGGTAACGCGTCCTTGTATACCTGCCGTTTGTGCTGTAACCGGATATTTAAGATTTTCCCTGACAAACTTTTGCATCTCAGCTTCACCTCCCGGAAAGGTTGGCATTTGCTCTACTGTAATGAAAGGTTTCTTCGTGTCTTTCGGGTCTCCCTTTTTTACTTCGGAAACGGTAATCTCACTTCCATAACCAACTACTACTATTGTGTTTTTATCAGGATCTCCTATGATAAATTTTTGTGATCCGGATAATTTGAATATTATAGGTATCGCGTAGCTTGCATCTACATTATTCCCATTAAGCTTGGCCGGTATCCATTTCGGCATGCTTTTTATTACACGTACGGCTTCTTTGTCGAGCGCCGGATCTGCTTTTTCAATAACACTAATATTAGATATTTCACCTGTGCTTTTTACTATAAAACTAACCAATATTCGTCCTTGCGTACCAGCTTCCTGAGCCGTAACAGGGTATCGGAGGTTATCTCTGATAAATTTATTCATTTCATCTATTCCTCCGGGAAATGAAGGAAGCTGATCTACTTGGTCTTGAGGCCTGTCAAACAATTCATCTGTTGCTGCCTTTATCAGATCCGGAGATGCCTGTACTGCGTTGCCTAAGAGTAGTATAACTCCGATTGGGATAATTAGTAAATACTTTAAAGATGCTGCGATCGAGCTTTTTTTCTTGTTCATCATGGTTATTCGTTTTTTAAGTTGCGATATGTTGAAGTTATTAATGAGTGAGAACCCTGTGTTTTTATTAGATACTTGCAGAAGAATATATTGATATTCTTTTAAGTTGTATCCCCGATTGAGAACCTCCTGATCGGCGAGGTATTCGAGATTTATCTTTATTTCCTTTTTTATAAGCCAAGCAAACGGATTCCACCAGAAAAACGCGCATAATAATTCTGCCGTCAGATTGTCTATCGAGTGATATTGTCTGACATGAGCCTGTTCGTGAGCAATGATTTCTTTTAATCTGTGCGTGTCGCTATCTTCGGTATTGACAAAAATCCAATTGAAAAATGAGAACGGCGATAGTTGATTAGTCTTCATTTTTACAATCCTGTATTTTTGTATTTTTTCGGATTCGCAACCTGATCTTAATTTAATAATGCTTAATAACTGTATAATGAATTTGATCACACAGAAAGCCGAAATGATACATATACCTACAAGTATGATGTTTTGAATATTTACCGGAGACGATTGTGTTTGCTCTTGTATTTCCGGCGTTATGTAAAAATCCGAAAGCCAGAAGGTGGGTATCTGTGCGGGAGCTTGGTCTTTTATCGGTATCTCTATATTAAAGGTTGGGAAGATCAATGAGAAAATTATAGCAAACAGAAAATAAAACCGTCTTAGCCTCAGAAAAGTATCTGCACGTAAGCATAGCATATATACCCCATAGAATATGGCTATAGAGATGGAGGCTTTTATCAGATATAAAATAATTGTGTTATCCATGGCTCGTTTCGATGATGATTACTTTTTGCCTTTTTCTATCATTTGCATAATTTCCTTGAGTTCTTCCGATGAAATTTTCTCCTCCTTAACAAAGAACGATACTAATTCTTTGTAAGAATTTTCAAAATAGCTCTTCACCACGCTCGACATGAATACTTTTTTGTACTCGTCTTCTTTTATTCGTGGACTATATACCCATACATTTCCGTATCTCTTTGAGTTCAAATATCCTTTTTGCTCCAGATTTCTTACAACGGATGCTACTGTGGTATAAGGAGGCTTGGGATCGCTCATTTCATTTACAATATCTTTCACTACACACTCTTGTAGTTGCCAGATGTATAGCATAACTGTTTCTTCCTGATGGGTCAATTTTTCCATAATGTTTTATTTGCGTAATATTACTAATATTTCGTAAATATAGTGATAGTTTTTTATAAACAAAACATTTCTGTCTTTTTTAAGACTTTTTGTTTAGATCAGATAAGACTTTATTCTTAGGGGTAGTAGCCACAAATTCTTTCAGGTAGAATGGCTCGAAGTATGCAACATCTGCAAATTCTTTTCTATTAAAAGATTCTTCAGCTAGTTCGACCATGTCTGTGGCTTTGGGATATATGTCGTCCAAAAATAAGGCGTTTGGGTGATGAAGAACCGACTTACATTTTTCTGCACCATTTCCAAAAAACAGTATTTGCCTGCCGGCTAAAAACTCAGAGAATGAATTTTCATCTATAATGTCGGCCGATACCGGGCGTAATTCTTGTAACGAATTGTCATATACTGTGTCATATACCTC
Organism: Bacteroidia bacterium; assembly: GCA_025999435.1. GTDB lineage: Bacteria > Bacteroidota > Bacteroidia > Bacteroidales > Dysgonomonadaceae > Dysgonomonas. The sequence goes on from BNXH01000007.1 coordinate 12,372, forward strand.
CATTCGTCTCGCGTCTATCATTGGGCAAAGGAGCGAGTCTTTGTCTGTATTGTTTTGCTTGAGCACTCCATGAGCCATAATCTTTAATGTATGTATAGCGATAAGTGGAATGTTCAGCCCATAACAAAGACCTTTGGCTTCCGATACACCAATGCGTAATCCGGTATAAGAGCCCGGACCGCAACTTACGGCAACGGCATCGGGTTTAGTGTTTGCTTTTCTCAACTCCTCGATAGCCTCATTGACGAACTGTCCCAGAAGAACAGCGTGCGAAGGGCCGTTTGTCTCTTCTTTATAAAATATAACCTGACTTCCGTTCGATACGGCAACAGAGCATACTTCGGTAGCTGTTTCTATACTTAATATATATGGCATTGTTTTTCTTTTTTTTGATAGAGAACAAAATTACATATTTTCTTTAATGATTATCCGCGAACTTACCACAAAAAACGATGTGATGATATACGTATGTCAGTAGTTAGTAGTTAGTAGTTAGTAGTTAGTAGTCAGTAGCCAGTCAACAGTCAACAACTTGTACCTCGTATCTCGTCTACTCGTATCTTTTTAACTAAAAAGTAACAAACCTCCACAGTTAGCAGTCAACAACTCGTACCTCGTATCTCGTCTACTCGTATCTTTTAACTAAAAAGTAACAAACTTCTACAGTTATTTTTTAGCTGTTAGCCGTTAGCTTATAGCCTTTGTCGCTTCGCGCCATTTGCTAATTTTAACTACACTTCGTTCCGTTGAACGTTGTTTCAAATTCGCTAATTTGCTAATTATCTATTATAGATAAAACCGGCGCCGGAGAATGTTTCACTTTTGGCTCCGCCGATTTCGCCTCGCCTTCGCTTCGGCGATTGATAATTCAATTCATTTCTCACTTTTCACTTGATGTATGCAGATAATAATTAATTCTTTTTTGTACATTTGAATGCATAAAATGTTAAAACAAACAACCTTTCAGTAGTGAGAGTTGTTGATATATAATATAAAGTAACAATACATATGAGTAAGAAAAATGTGACACACAATACCGACAAACAAAAAACCAAAACGGATATAATAAATTCAGTTGTCAATTTCTTTAATAAAAATTCCGGAGAATCATTTAGCCATAAGCAGGTGGCGGAAAAGCTTGGTTTTAAAAAGCCCGCCGAAAAGCAGTTGATCGTAAATATCCTTTACGACTTACTGGATGATGCTTTTATTGTAGAGACTTCACGAGGGAAATATAAATCGAATAATAGAGGCTTGTTTCTTGAAGGAACTTTTGAAAGGAGGAGTAATGGCAAAAATTTCTTTGTGCCCGATGGCAGAGAAGAAAGTTCCCATGTATTTATCGCTGAGCGCAACTCGGCTCATGCCATGAATGGCGACCGTGTAAAAGTGCAGATGCTGGCTAAACGTAAAGGCCGTGATTCGGAAGGAGAAGTTGTAGAAATATTGGAACGCAGGCAGGTAACTTTTGTCGGCACATTGGATGTGCAGAAGCAATTTGCCTTTTTGGTATTAGATAGCAAGATATTGGCCAACGACATATTTATTCCGAAAGAAAACCTGAAGGGCGGAAAAGATGGAGACAAAGCTTTGGTTGAGGTTGTAGAGTGGCCTCAACGAGCTAAAAACCCAATAGGGAAAGTACTGGACATTCTTGGTCAGGCTGGAGAGAATAATACAGAAATGAACGCGATTCTTGCCGAGTATGGACTCCCGTATAAATATCCGGAAAAGGTAGAAGCCGCCGCTAGTAAAATACCGGAGGAGATAACTGCCGAAGAAATAGCTAAGCGTGAGGATTTCAGAAACACGACCACTTTTACTATCGACCCTCGTGATGCTAAAGACTTTGATGATGCCCTGTCTATCAGAAAGCTGAAAGATGGCCGTTGGGAAATTGGAGTGCATATTGCCGATGTGACCCACTATGTGCAGGAAGGAGATATTATAGACAAGGAGGGTGAAAGCCGTGCTACATCTATTTATCTTGTTGACAGGACGATACCGATGCTTCCCGAACGTCTTAGTAACGGGCTGTGCTCATTGCGTCCGAATGAGGAAAAACTATGTTATGCCGCTATTTTCGAGATGGACGACGATGCCAATATAAAGAAACATCGCATTGTTCGCACGGTGATAAACTCTGACAGGCGGTTTACATACGAAGAGGCTCAGACTATAATAGAAACCGGAGAAGGGGATTTCAAAGAAGAAGTCCTGAAACTGAACGATCTGGCGAAGAAACTTCGTGCGAAGAGGTTTGATAACGGGGCAATCGCTTTTGATCGCCATGAAGTCAGGTTCGAGATTGATGAAAAAGGTAAGCCGGTAAGCGTATATTTCAAGTATGCAAAAGAATCCAATAAGCTGATAGAGGAATTTATGCTGCTGGCCAATAAAACTGTCGCCGAATTTGTAGGAAAAGTTCCAAGCAATAAAGCAGCTAAAACTTTCGTCTACCGTATTCATGATGTGCCGAATGCCGAAAAGATGGAGAATCTATCGGAGTTTATCTATCGCTTCGGCTATAAAATAAAAGTGGATGGAAGTAAAACGGCCGTATCAAAATCTATAAATCATTTGCTGGATGAGGTAAGCGGTAAGCCGGAGGAAAATCTTATATCTACTATTGCTATCCGCGCTATGGCAAAAGCTGTTTATTCGACCGCGAATATAGGCCATTATGGTCTGGCTTTTGATTACTATACTCATTTTACATCGCCTATACGTCGTTATCCGGATATGATGGTTCATCGCTTGTTGACTAAATATCTGGATGGAGGTCGAAGTGTAAGCAAGACTCTTTATGAAAGTAAATGCGAACATAGTTCGAGTATGGAACAATTGGCTGCGAATGCAGAGCGCGCCTCGATAAAATATAAACAGGTGGAATATATGTCCGATAAATTGGGACAGGTGTTCGATGCTGTTATATCGGGAATTACCGAATGGGGATTGTATGCGGAAATCAATGAGAATAAATGTGAGGGAATGGTTCCTATACGCGATTTGGACGATGATTTTTACGAATTCGATGAGAAGAATTATTGTTTGCGTGGGCGCCGCAATAAGCGGACCTATAGTTTAGGTGATCCGTTAAAAATTAAGGTGGCCAGAGCTAATCTGGAACGTAAACAATTGGATTTCGCATTGGTAGAAGATTGAATCTATTGCTTTTAAGACGTAATTATATTTTGTTTTTATAAATTAATTTATTATTTTCGATGATCGTAAAACTTATAAAGATTTATAAATTAAAAACCTTACACGTATGAACAAGTATTCTATTCAATCATTTATTCAGGAAACCGCGCAAGACGAAACAAAAAGTGACTTTTTTCAATTGGAAAGTCCTTATATGCTTGAGCTAAATATCAGTAACCAAACAGTAATGTTGAAAAAGGGAGCTATGGTGGCTTATACCGGTAACATTAAGTTTGAAAGAGAAGGTATGCTCAGTAAAGGAATTGGTAACCTGATTAAGAAAACAGTATCGGGCGAAGGTACTACAATGATGAAAACAAGCGGAACCGGAAGGGTTTACGCAGCTGATTTCGAAAAAAGAGTACGTATTCTTTATCTCGAAAATGAATCTATAAATGTAAATGGTAACGATATTCTGGCACACGAGCAATCTGTGTCGTCGGAAGTAAAAATGATGAAAAGCGTTGCCGGAATTATGGGTGGAGGATTGTTTCAGGCGCGCCTTAGCGGGACGGGACACATCGCTATTACAACACACGGTAATCCGATGACTTTGATCGTTAAGCCCGGTCAGCCGGTTTATACAGACCCAAATGCGACGGTTGCATGGTCGGGGAATTTGACTCCTACAATAAAAACAGATATCTCTCTTAAAACATTCATAGGCAGAGGTAGCGGAGAAAGCTTCCAGATGATGTTCGAAGGCGAGGGCTGGGTAATTATACAACCGTGTGAAGAAGTATACGGAAATCCGCAGTAACAATTTTAATAAAATATAGAAAGGCTGTGGGATTCCGTGGCCTTTTTTATTTTAGGTAATGTTTTGTGCCGGTATTGTGTCGTTTCGTGATAGAGATTAGTCTATTGATAGATAAATCTACAAGATAGTTGTATAAAAAAATTAATATATAATGGACAATTAACCGATTTATACTACTTTTGCATTTTAATAATATTTAAGACAGGTAAGTCCCCTATGAAGACGGTCAAAATTAAAGATAAAGAGTTCGAACTATTTCTTACTCAGGATGTAATAGAAAATGCCATAGACAAAGTCGCAGAGCAGTTGAACAAAGATATGGCAGGTAAGGATCCCTTGTTTGTTTGTGTATTGAACGGCTCGTTCATATATGCCGCCGAATTGATGAAACGGGTAACAATACCTTGTGAAGTTTCTTTCGTAAAAGTTTCCTCATATAAGGGTGTGACTTCTACCGGTAAGTTGAAAGAAATATACGGACTCGAAGAAGATATAAAAGATCGTACCGTAGTTATTGTTGAAGACATTGTCGATACAGGCCATACAATGGCTCTGATGCTTGAGCAACTGAGCTGTGATGAACCGAAAGAAATATTTGTTTCCACTCTATTGTTGAAACCGGATGCTCTGAAACAGCCGGTCCAACTGGATTATGTGGCGCTGGAGATTCCTAATGACTTTATAGTAGGATATGGCCTTGACTATGACGGATATGGCCGTAACCTTTCTGATATATATAAAATAAAGAACTCATAACTTTTTGGATAGTCGTAACTCAGAGTTATAATCTCATAAAAATGTTAAATATAATAATCTTTGGAGCTCCAGGCTCGGGTAAAGGTACTCAGAGTGAGTATCTGATTAAGAAGTACAACCTTGCACACATTTCGACGGGTGATGTTTTGCGCGCTGAAATGAAGAATGGTACAGAACTTGGAAAATTGGCCGAAGGATACATCTCGAAAGGACAATTGGTTCCTGATGATGTTGTAATAGGTATGCTGGGGCATGTGCTCGATAGCAAGAAAGATGTTGCCGGTGTAGTATTTGATGGTTTTCCCCGCACGCTTCCTCAAAGTAATGCTTTAGATAATCTGCTGAAACAAAGAGGGGAAGAGGTATCTATAGTCGTTAGTCTTGAAGTAGAAGAACCTGAGCTGATAGACCGTCTGATAAAACGCGGACATCAATCGGGTCGTTCAGATGATAATCCGGAGACTATAAAATCGCGCCTCGACGTGTATAAGGATCAGACTTCCCCGCTGAAGGAGCATTATAAGAAAACAGGTAAACTTACCCCGATAAAAGGAGTAGGAACAATAGATGAAATATTCGACCTGATATCGGTGGCTGTCGATAAAGTAAAATAATAAATCAATAATATACAGGGGAAGTTATAAATCTTGAATGATTTATGACTTCCTTTGTTGTCTAAAAAAAAGAATAAACGATGGCAGAATCGAATTTTATAGATTACGTCAAAATATATTGCCGCTCGGGTAAGGGTGGCAGAGGTTCTACTCATTTTCGCCGCGAGAAATATATACCGAAAGGTGGACCCGACGGAGGAAATGGTGGTGATGGAGGGGACGTAATTCTTCGTGCCAACCGCAACATGTGGACTTTACTCCATTTGAAATTTCAACGACATATACTGGCCGGACACGGAGAAAGCGGTTCGCGCAGGATGAGTACGGGTAAAAGTGGCGATTCTAAAATTATAGATGTGCCTTGCGGAACTGTAGCCTATGATGCCGAAACGGGAGAATATCTGTGTGATGTGACAGAAGACGGACAGGAAGTAATCTTGCTAAAAGGTGGTCGTGGGGGCTTAGGCAATACCCGTTTCAAGACTCCGACCAATCAGGCTCCGCGCTATGCACAACCCGGAGAACCTTATCAGGAACGCAAGGTTATTTTTGAATTGAAGGTTCTGGCTGATGTCGGGCTTGTTGGTTTTCCGAATGCCGGAAAATCTACGCTGTTATCAGTTGTGAGCGCTGCTAAACCCAAAATAGCGAACTATCCGTTTACTACTCTCGAGCCAAAGATAGGAATTGTAGGTTATCGCGACTATAAATCGTTTGTAATGGCTGATATTCCCGGGATAATAGAAGGTGCCAGCGAGGGCAAAGGTTTAGGGCTTCGTTTCCTTCGCCATATAGAACGCAACTCACTGTTGCTGTTTATGGTTGATGGTGAAGCCACTGATATTCATCAGGAATACAGGATATTGCTTAACGAACTGGCTAACTACAATCCCGAGCTTCTCGACAAACGACGTGTGTTGGCTATATCCAAAGCCGATATGCTGGATGAGGAACTGATGGAGGCTTTGTCTGCCGATCTGCCGGAGATACCGCATATCTTTATTTCGTCTATCACAGGGTATAATATTACTACGTTGAAAGATTTGTTGTGGAATGAGCTGAATGCGGACGGAGAGTATAAGAAATCGTTTGAAGGCATGACTCACCGTAATCTGGACATCCGCACTGTAGAGTTCGAAGATGACGATGATATTCCGGAGGATGATTACGATGAAGAAAAATGGGATGAAGAAGATGATTTTGATGCTGACTTCTATTACGAAGAAGGCGAAGAATTTGAAGAAAAGTAAGGATTGCAGAATAGACCGATTATGAAAAAAATATTATTATGGCTCGTCCTTTTTGGAGTGTTAAGTGCCAATGCTCAGACCACTGAAAATAAGAAGTATACAATATTATTGACCGGAGCGTCGTTTGCATCATCCAACAATGGATGGTTCGAACTCGGATGTAAATATCTGGATGCAACCCCAATAAACAAAGCTATTTCGGGCGAAGCTATTGCCGATGCAGCGAATCATCTGATAAAAGGCGAGATGTATACAAGTAAGCAGCTCGAAAATATCGACGCCTTTGTTATCATGCAGGTGCATGATAAGGATGTAGCCAGTAAATTGGGGTTGAAAGAAAAATATCAGGACTATCCCACTCCATTTGACAGATCAAATTATGCAGCGGCTTACGACTATGTGATTAAGCGGTATATATCGGATTGCTATAATTTGAAATTCGATAAAGAATCTAAATATTATAATACAAAGAGTGGTAAACCTGCCATTATCGTGTTTTGCACTCATTGGCATGACGCCCGCACTGTTTATAATCCTGCCATCCGGGTTTTAGCCGCACGTTGGGGATTTCCGGTCATTGAGTTCGATAAGTATATCGGTTTTTCTAAAGAATCGTTGCATCCGGTAACGGGTAAGCAGTACAGCCTGATCTATTCGAATGATACAGAAAAGATAAACGGAGAAGAATTTGGCTGGCATCCTGCCGATGGGCAAGATAAATATATACAGCAGCGTATGGCCGCTATCTTTACAGAGTTGATGAAAACAGTTCTACCTTTTTAAACCATAATGCTTTATTCTAAAGAATATATAACGGAAACGACTCTTTTGGGAATTTGGAAAATTGAAGAAACTCGTGAAGAGTTGCTTTCTATGCTCTGTCATCATGAATGGATTCAAAATATATATTCCATAAAGTCAGAATCGCGTGTGTTGGAAATACTGGCCGCACGCGTATTATTCAAGGATCTTCTTGGAGAAGAAAAGGAAATCTACTATAATTCATCGGGAAAACCTTTTCTTACGGACGGATCATATCATATAAGTGTATCGCATACATGTGGATACGTAGGTGTCGCGTTGAATAAGGATAAATTACTGGGGTTAGATCTGGAGCAGATATCCGAAAAGATATTCAGGGTTCGCAGCCGGCTTATTTCTCCATATGAGTATATCGATAAGGATAACGAATTGATACATATGTTGCTGCATTGGTCGGCAAAGGAAGCGATGATTAAATTTTTGGATGTTGAGGGTATCGATATTCGCAAGCATTTGTTTATTGATCGATTTATTCCGCGCCAAAAAGGGTGTTTCCCTGCTTCGGAGAGCAGGACGGAAACTCATTATCAGTTCGACGTTTACTATCGGGTGGAAAAAGATTTTGTAGTAGTTTGCCTTGAAGCGAATGACTTTTAATAAAAAAGCCGACAATCTTTAGTTGCCGGCCTAAGCCTATATTCAGTTTTTACTTCTTCATTAAGAAGCTAAAATCATCTTTCTCCTTCAATTCTTTCGGCTCTTGTCCGTATCTGAATATCCGGGCGGATTTCTTACCTATCAGTTTTAAGTTCTTTCCTTCAAGTTGGAGCATTGTACCTTCGCGAAGCCCAACCACATACGTCTCCTGATTCTCTGTTATAAATTCACGTATCCGGTCTTCACGGGTTTCCCCGCCATGGCCTTTGGGATGAGCATCCAGATAGTGAGGGTTTATCTGAAATGGAACCAGATCGATCACATCAAAACCTTTAGGGTCGATAATAGGCATATCATTTGTCGTGCGCAGGGTAGGGCATGCAACATTCGAACCGGCGCTCCACCCAATATAGGGTACGCCTTTCTTTACTCTTTTGCCTATTAGCTTTATAATGCCGTTGTCCCGCATTGTCCGCACCAGTTTCCATGTGTTGCCGCCACCTACGACGATAGCCTCCGCTTCTTCAACGGCTTTTTTAGGATCATCGAAATGGTGGATGCTAACTACACTATGTCCAATTTCTTTAAAACGATTATTTACCTTTTCTTCATATTCATCATAAGAGAATGTCACCGCCGCGTATGGAATAAATAATGCTTTTACAGGCTTGTCTCCCAGAAAGTTCCTGATGTTAAACTTCGGGTAATCGAGATATGCTTCACCCGGATTTGTTGAATTGCTGATTAATAATAGTTTCATGGTTTTTATTTTTCTTTAATGACAAAGATAAAATAAAAAAGTTATTTCTTTCAGATAGATGCAATGCCGGATGTCTGTTTCTATATAAATGCGTTATTTTTAGTTAAATAACTTTTCTGCAAATTGCGATCGAAAACTTCTTTTTTTGGGCAATTAGGAATAAAATATGTTTTAAAACATAGGCTAAATGCTGTTAAAATGTACTCTTTTGAAAGACTAAGGGTTGTGAGGCTCTAAAATATATTCTATATTTGGGATCTATAAAGAATAAATCCTATTTATATCAAGCCGAAATTATGGAGAAAACCCTTATTATCCTTAAGCCATCATGTGTTCAAAGATCATTGGTCGGAGAGGTTATTTCCCGTTTTGAAAAAAAAGGATTACGGTTAGCCGGAACAAAGATGATACAGTTGGACGATGCTATACTAAATGAGCATTATGCCCATCTGAAAAATAAACCGTTTTTTCAACGTGTTAAAGATTCAATGAAAGCATGTCCTGTCATTGTACAATGTTGGGAAGGGATAGACGCGGCAAAAGTAGTGCGTTCTCTTATAGGTGTGACGAATGGGCGTGAGGCGGAAGCCGGAACGATAAGGGGTGATTTTTCTGTGAGTTCGCAAGAAAACATAGTGCATGCATCCGATTCGTCCGAATCTGCGAAAGTGGAGTTAAAACGTTTTTTTAAAGACGGTGAGATTTTTGATTATAAACTATCTACGTTGTCGAACCTTTATGCAGGTGACGAGATCTAATGTGTATTATGCAAGGAAGTAACAATATTTTGATAAAAAGCATCAAGCAATTAAGAATAGTGCCGCTGGCAGCAATGTTTTTAATTCCTATGAGCGGTTTTGCTCAAAAGAATGGCGGCAAAGCAACCAATAATGATCGTGTAGGAGTAAACTATAAGCAAAGGCACAGTAAACAAATTCAAAATAATCTCTATGCCGATGGTATCAAAATAAAAAGAGACCTTTCTATTATAAAAGAAATCCAGGAAGAACGCATACTCAGTGAAGATGAAATACCGGCAGAAGAACTTTATGGAGGTATATGGAATAATCGTTATGTGAACGCATATCGTTCTATAGAGAATATTCCGGATACATTCAAAGTAAACCTGGCTAATTTCACAATGCCTACTATGGGACATGTTACTTCCAATTATGGAGTGCGCCGTCTGCGTCGTCGTACCCGTATGCATTACGGCATAGACCTTAAAGTGCAGGTAGGCGATACTATTTATGCGGCATTTGACGGGAAGGTAAGATTGAAACAGTACGAAAGGCGCGGATACGGTTATTATGTGGCTTTGCGCCATCCTAACGGATTGGAAACTGTATACGGTCATTTATCGAAGTTCCTGGTCGAAGAAGATCAAGTAGTAAGATCGGGGGACCCTATCGCCCTCGGCGGTAATACAGGACGTTCGACAGGTTCTCACTTACATTTCGAAATACGTTTTCTGGGAAATCCGATAAATCCAACATTTATTGTGGATTTTGAAAATAAGGTTTGTCACAGAGATTCATACATGGTTACTGCCAGTAGCTATAATAGTAGTTCAAAAGGTGTCGATATAAGAAATGTCGCCTCATCAGCCACAGTTACCAGATCAACAGCTAATGTTCAAAACAAGTATGCATCAGGAAAAGTAGCTTATCATCGTATACAGAAAGGTGATACTTTGGGAGCTATTGCTGCAAAGCATAAAACAACGGTAAGCAAGCTTTGTAAATTGAATAACATTACGCAGAAAACTGTTTTACGCGCAGGAAAATCGATAAGGATATCGTGATAAAATAACTTGAGAATAGAAAAAGAGAAGAGGCTGTGGATTTCACAACCTCTTCTCTTTTATTATAGATAAGTGTTACTCACCTTTTAAAGCTTTATCCATAGCAGCAGCGGCTTTACGGCCGTCGCCCATCGCCAGGATAACCGTTGCGCCACCTCTGACAATATCACCTCCGGCATAGACGTCCGGTAGTGCAGAGCGCATTGTTTCCTGATCTACGACGATGGTACCCCATTTGGTTATTTCGAGCCCTTTGAAAGTAGATGGGATTAGAGGATTAGGAGATACGCCTACACTGACGATCACTTCATCTACATCAAACCATTCGGTTGCACCCTCGATAGGGACTGGCTTGCGGCGTCCGGAAGCATCAGGTTCACCCAATTCCATTTTTTGTAACTGCATGCGTTGTACCCTACCGTTTTCATCTCCCTCATATCTGATAGGGTTGTGAAGTGTATAAAACTCTATCCCCTCTTCTTTAGCGTGTTTTACTTCTTCTATTCTTGCCGGCATTTCTTCTTCGGAACGGCGGTAAACTACCATAGCCCGTTCTGCTCCAAGCCTTTTTGCTGTACGCACGGCATCCATAGCTGTATTTCCGGCTCCTATGATAGCCACCTTTTTGCCCTTTTGTACAGGGGTGTCGCTTTCCGGATTTGAAGCATCCATCAGGTTGACACGAGTAAGAAATTCGTTAGATGACATTACTCCGATCAGATTTTCACCCGGAATATTCATAAAATTGGGCAGGCCGGCTCCACTTGCTGCAAAAATGCCTTTAAAGCCATCTTCGTGCAGGTCTTCGTGAGAGATTGTTTTACCTACAATGCAGTTATTGATAAATTTAACTCCCATTTTGCGGAGGACATTGATTTCAACATCTACAATCTCATTTGGTAAGCGGAACTCGGGAATACCATACTTTAAAACGCCGCCTATTTCATGCAGCGCTTCGAAAACAATTACGTCGTATCCTTTTTTGGCCATATCTCCGGCAAAAGATAATCCGGCAGGCCCTGATCCGATAACAGCGATTTTTATATTATTAGCGGGAGCAAGTTCCGGTAAAGACATCTTTCCGCTTTCTCGCTCATAGTCTGCTGCAAAACGCTCGAGGTAACCTATTGCTACAGGTTCCTTTTTCATTTTCTGTATATAGATACACTTCGATTCGCACTGCTTCTCCTGTGGACAAACGCGACCGCAAACAGCAGGCAACGCGCTTGTTTCTTTGAGTACTTTAGCGGCTTCCAAAAAATTCCCACGTTCGATATTCTTGATGAAAGAAGGTATATGTATTCCTACCGGGCATCCTTCCATGCAGGTAGGATTTGCACAATCGAGACAACGTCCGGCTTCAAAAACAGCTTGTTCCACCGATAATCCCAGATTAACCTCATCTTTCAGTGAATGGCTTCTATAATTGGGATCTAGTTCAGGCATGTGTACCCGTGCTCTTTCTCCCCGTTCTTTTGCTTTTACCGTTTTCCGGAGTTCTTCCCTCCATGGCTCATTGCGGCGGGCTTGTATATATTCTTGTTCTGTCATAATTTTCTGCTGATAGTTTTTCAAAAAATTAATTGTATGCTCTAAGTCTCATTAACATTTCATCGAAGTCTACCTCGTGGGCATTAAACTCGGGGCCATCAACGCATACAAACTTGGTTTTACCTCCCACTGTTACACGGCATGCCCCGCACATACCCGTTCCGTCTACCATTATTGTATTGAGGGAAGCCATTGTCGGTATTTCATATTTCTTGGTAAGTAGAGAAACGAACTTCATCATGATTGCAGGTCCTATCGTTACGCAAAGATCTACTTTTTCTCTGTTGATAATCATTTCTATGCCGTTTGTTATTAGTCCTTTATGTCCAAAGGATCCATCATCGGTCATAACCAGTACTTCATCGGAGTATTCAGCTACTTGTTTCTCCAATATAACAAGATCTTTTGTACGTGCGGCCAACACAGAGATAACCTTGTTGCCGGCTTTTTTCATGGCCTCGATGATTGGTAACATAGGGGCTATTCCGACACCTCCGCCGGCACAAACTACCGTGCCATATTTTTCTATATGGGTGGCTTGTCCTAACGGGCCTACAACATCTGTAATATAATCGCCAACATTAAGCGCGCAGATTTTTTTAGATGAATCGCCTACGGCCTGTATGACGATTGTTATAGTTCCTTTAGCTGTGTCAGATGCCGCAATGGTAAGTGGAATACGTTCTCCCTTTTCACCAACACGTACTATTACAAAATGTCCGGCTTTACGGCTTTTTGCAATAAGGGGAGCTTCTACTTCGAATTTGACAACATTTTCGGAGAAGTACTCTTTGTCTACAATCTTATTCATTTAGTAAATATTAGTTTAAGATACTCCCTTTTAGAAGTATAGTTCTACAAAGTTACGATAAAGTTAACTGTTTGGCAGGAATTTTTTATAAAAAAGCTTTGCTATAAAATTTAAACAGTTTCTAATTTTATCAGAAAGTCAGATAGGTTTCCATAACCTTCTACTCCGATTTTCTTTCTGATAATAGATTTTTTCATCTGGATTGTATTGATAGTCCATTCCATCAATATACTTATTTCATTATTGTTGAGTCCTGCATAAACTAAACAACATATTCTAACTTCGGCATCTTCCAATTGAGGGAATTTTTCTTGTAGTTTTTCAGGGAAACCGTTATATAGCTGATTCATGGTATCATTTAGCATATTCCAATCGAGAGATTCTTGTTTATATATTATTTCGTTTACTTTTTTGAGTAATTTTTGTCCCTGTTTTTTCTCGTCGTCCCTCATATGCCCTTCAAGTAATGCTACTTTTTTCAAAATATCAAAGTGTTCCAGCAATACTTTCTTAAAGGAGTTTTCCTTTTTGTTGAAGGATTCGGCCATATCGTTCAGTTGCGATATTTTCAATTCGGCATCGGTAAGAGCTTCTTTATTCTTTACATTTTTCCAATAGATGAAAATACTCATACCGAGCACTAAGACTATTAAGCCTAGTATGATCAGGGATGCAGATTGTTTTTCGATCAGCAAGCGGTTATTTTCATTTTGAATTACCTCAAAATCATATTTCTTCTGAATGTCTAAAACAGCTTGGTTATTTGCTTCTTTAAATATTTTCTGCAAATAATCGGCATATTCTTTCTGAAAAGCCAGTGCTTTTTCGTAATTCTTGTCATTTTCTTCTATTCTCGATTGTAGTTGAATGATCATTGAGCGTAAAGAACTTGTTTCATCACCTTTTATCAATTCCAAAGAATTATTGATATTATACAGTGTCGAATCCCGATTTCGCTCATCGTTAAACGAATAGGCTATATTGAGATAAATACGTGCTTTGTCTTCATTCTTTTTGAAAAGTGGAATAGCCTGCTCGAATTTCGCTCTGGCTGATTGGTAGTCCTTAGTCATTCTGTATGCGACTCCAATATTCTGCAATGCTAACCCTTGACCTGCCGAATCTTTGATGTTTTGAGCCAATAGTAAGCTCTTGTCAAGATAGAAGAAACTACTGTCCAATTCTTTTTTGAAAAGGAATGCTGTGCCTATTCCATTGTAAGCTTGAAATTCATTTTTGTAATTGGCTGATTTATGGTAATATTGAGCTGATAATTTAAATCGTGATATAGCTTCATCTTTCAAGTATTTCTTGTGATTTATAGCTCCGATCGAATACTCTATGTCTCCTTTAAGTCTATCGTTTTCTGTTTGTAAAGCATAAAGCTCAGCATCCAGATACATAGATAAGGCATCTTCTTTCTTATTTTGAGACTCCAATACACGACCGGAATAATAATAAGACTTAGCTATTTTCAGCAAGTCTTTTTTATTCAGATAATAATCTCTAACCTGAAAAATAAGAGTATCATTTTTAATATCCATATTTTTCCGGTCTCGTGCTTGTGTATATAGTAGGATATATTTGTAATAAGCATCTCTATCCAGGTTCTTTTCTAAAATTTCGGTATCTAATAGTCTCAAAGCGCTATCGGGATACTGATCTACCAGAGCCTCAACATTGGTCAGGACTTTATCTGCACCACCGTGAAAATTACAGGTAACCAAAAAGACTGTAAATAAAAATACACAGACAATTTTAAATTGGGGCATGGGGTTGTCGAATGAGATATAAATTAGTCAATTTAATGAAAAAAATACGATAACAAAGATATATAATCTTTTTTCTCTTCAAAAAAAATCTATATGAAAAGAGTATTCAGTAAATACAATATATTGATAATCAATAATATATCCTTGAGGCTTAAAACAAATATCTATATGGTAGCTGAGGTACATTGTTTTTATTCCTTTTGTGTCGTAGTTTTGTTTGAGGAAGACATTTTAATCTATTGCTATTATGAGAAAAAATCACTTATTACTGTTGTTATTTGTTTCATTTTTTATAAATGTAAATGTTATGTATTCATCTGTTGAGACTTATTACACATTGAGGATGGATAAGATTTACGGGGATGAGATAACCGAAGTCGAGTTAATGATTCTTACGGGAGGTAATCCGGACAAACCTACTCTAGCGAAAAGTGCAATGAGCACAATGAGTCTGAGAACGATTGCACCTGTGGTAAAACCGATCTCGTTGTATCAGAGCAGTTCTTATCTGAAAGTAAATATTATTCTGGATGAAAAGGTAAATATAAAAGTGCTGAATGCGACAACAGACCTACCTGTATATATGAGACAGTATATCCCTGATACTTCAGGCGAAATGCTGATCAATACATCAAGATGGTCTGGTGGATATTATAATATAATATTTACAAACGCGAGTGGAGAAGCTATTGCTCAAGGTACAATCTATATAGATTAAACAAATTCTAATTTCCTAGTCGAATAGGCTTCTTAGCCTTAACTTATTTACAATATTTGGGAAATTTTGCAACTGCTATTTGCAAAGAAAGTCGAGGGTGAGCCGGAGGAGGTTCGCCCTCGATTATTTTTCCAGTAATTCAAGCGCTGTATTCTCACATTCGGTCATATGCTCCCGTTCGCCGGGAGCTTTGTCGTTAATACCACAAAGATGCAATATACCGTGGATAATTATCCTGTTCAGCTCTGTATTATAGCCGGTGCCGAACTGGCCGGCATTGCTTTTTACTGTATCTGTGCTGATAAATATGTCTCCCGATATAACATCTCCTTCGCTGTAGTCGAATGTGATGATATCCGTATAATAGTCGTGTTGCAGATATTGATTATTTACTTCCAGAATCTTTTCATCCGAACAAAATATAAAAGCGATATCTCCTGTTTTCTTCCGGTAGGAATCTGCTACCGTTTTTATCCAATTTGTAATTTTCCGCCTTTTCATCGGGGGAAGTTTTACTCCCTCTGCTTGATATAGTATAGCCATAATAGAATTTTATTATTAAAGAGGTAACTTAGTTGTCAAAGAAGTAGCCGAATTCGAAATTGAGACTGTTATATATCTCCTGTTTCAAAATGTCTTCACTTTTTTGAAATTCCGATATTTTTTGCATAATAGTCTCAGCGGTATCCTCTGATAACCGCCCGATATGTTTCAGAATTAATAATGCCGCATTTCGAAGAGATGCATCCTCGGATAAAACATCCTCCCAAACATAAGGAAGCGATTCGGGAAGGATATCTTTACTTTTCTTCAGTAACATCAATCGGGACAGAAGCCAGTAGCCGGTGGTACGGATTGATGATGTTTGATTTTTTGACCATTTCATCGATAAATTTTCAGCATAAGGCAACTCTTGAAGCAAGTTGAAGCATATCTGTTCTCTTATTTCCTGATTCGTTATTTCCTGTACCCATTTGTCTGCTGTTTCTTCCTGATACTTATCGACGGGGTACAACAAAGTGCCCATGATTTTCAGCTCCCGCGTATTTTCAATCCAAAGGGTTTCCGCGAGAGAAGCATCCGGTGAATACCGTTTCGAAACATCTTTGATTTGCTGAATAGTCAGTCCAAAGTTTACTTTGTAGTCTAACCCCCATTTGCGCATGCTGGTAGATACGATTCCATTCATTGCTTGTCGGCAACGGACGCGGATATCACGTATAATGTCTTCCTGTGTCATTCTATTTTATAATCAACAGCCTTACGGTCAATTACTGCTTCTCTGATGAAAGGAAGTAAAGCCTGATGTAAAGGGTGATTTTGATAAAAATCTAAAGCCTCTTCCGATAATATTTCAGAATAGAGAACAACGTCGAAGTTAGTACCGCCGGGAAAGTCTATCCCAACCTCTATTTTGTGCAGTCCCTCTATCTGTCCGTCGAGAGCCTCCAGTTTTTCTTTTATTAACCGGGCATTCGTTACTTTGCCATTTCCGTGGGCTTCATCTTTGAGTTTCCACATTACAATGTGCTTGATCATAATTAAAAATTTAAACAGTTTCTTATATTTCAGAAACAAAAATAAATAATATTTTACTAACAACAAGATATCTGAGCCTTCGCTCGAACGGTATTTTCAAATATGTTTTATAACTTGCGGCATATTTGCATGATAAATATTTATATCCCCGAAAACTAAAAAAACTGTTATGCTAACCGCTAATTACCGGCAATTAAAAGATATTCTTTCCGAGAGAATACCGTCTAAACGTATTATTACAAATCCTTTACAGCTTCTGGCTTATGGTACCGATGCCAGTTTTTACAGGTTGATTCCTAAAATAGTGGTGCAGGTGCACACCGAAGAAGAAGCGATCGAGGTGATAAAACAAACCGCGAGGTTAAATATTCCTGTAACTTACCGTGCAGCGGGTACAAGCCTTTCGGGGCAGGCAATCAGTGATTCGGTATTGATGGTAGCGACGCACGAATGGCGTAAGTATACTATCCTGGACGATGACGCGATGAAAATAAAGCTGCAACCGGGGATTACCGGCGCACGCGCGAATATCTACCTGCAACCTTTCGGACGTAAAATAGGTCCTGATCCGGCATCAATAAATGCGGCGATGATAGGCGGAATAGCTGCGAATAATGCTAGTGGGATGTGCTGCGGAACGGCTCAGAATTCGTACAAAACAATAGCTGATATACGTATTGTACTTTACGATGGAACTGTTTTGGATACATCGGATGAACAGAGTAAGAAGGATTTTATAGAAAAACATCCCGAAATTATCGCGGGGATCGAAGAACTAAGGGATGAGATAAAAGCTGATAACGTTTTGGAAGAACGTATCAGACATAAATTCAAAATAAAGAATACAACAGGATATAGTATCAACGCTTTGGTCGATTACGAAGATCCGTTTGATATAATCAAGCATCTGATGATTGGTTCGGAGGGTACTTTGGCTTTTATTTCCGATCTGACATACCATACCGTTACCGACGAAAAATATAAAGCTTGTGCTTTGATGATCTTCGAGACCATTGAGCTTGCTTGCGAAGCTGTGCCATTTCTTCGGGAAAGTCCCGTGTCGGCTGTGGAATTGCTGGACAGGGATAGCATTCGCTCGGTGGAAGACGATCCTGATGCACCGGACTATTTCCGCGCTATGCCGGAGACAGCTTGTGTGTTGTTGGTTGAGATACAGGCAAATGAAAAAACGGATATGGACGCTAAAGAAGCCGCTATTCGCATAGCGGTGGAGTCTATACCGACTATCCGGCCTTACCGCTTTACTTCCGACCCGAAAGAATATAACTTTAATTGGAAAGCACGAAAAGGCTTATTATCTTCTGTTGGAGGGTTGCGTAAGACAGGTACGACATGCATTATAGAAGATGTGGCATTCCCTGTCCCGCGCTTGGCAGAGGCTTGTATCGCCCTGAAAACACTGTTCAAAAAATATGAGTATCATGATGCTGTCCTTTTTGGGCATGCATTGGAAGGCAATCTGCATCTCAACTTCTCGCAGGATTTCAGTACACCAAGCGAAGTGCAGCGTTATGCCAATATGATGGATGAGTTGGCTGATATTGTGGTCAATAAATTCGACGGTTCACTTAAGGCGGAACACGGAACAGGTCGTAATATGGCTCCGTTTGTAGAAAAAGAATGGGGTGAAGCTGCTTATAAGATCATGCTGCGGATAAAAGATATATTCGATCCGGATAAATTGATCAATCCGGGGGTGATTATCAATGAAAATCCGAAAATACATCTCGAAAACCTGAAACCGCTTCCTGCCGTAGATGAGATTGTGGATAAGTGTATGGAATGTGGTTTTTGTGAACCTAACTGTGTGGCCGAAGGACTAACATTATCTCCTCGCCAACGAATTGTTATTGCCCGTGAAATTTCACGATTGAAAGTGGCCGGCGAAGATCCGGCGAGGTTGAAACAAATGCTCCATGATGCGAAATATTATTCCGGTGAAACTTGCGCGACAGACGGTTTGTGCGGGCTTGTCTGTCCTGTTAAGATAGATACAGGCAAGTTTATAAAAGAAATACGTCATCAGGAAGCTTCGGATACAGCTAAAAAAGTAGCGGGATATATCGGAAGCCATATGGCGGAGACTACATCTATGGCGCGCGGCGGATTGAATTTCGTTCACTTCTTCCATTCCATATTGGGCGATAGTTTGATGGGTGGCATTGCTTCGGCTATGCGGACATTATCGTTTAAAACGATTCCGAAATGGGACAAAGACATGCCGAAAGGAGCCCGCAAGATAAAAGATACGATCGTAAACGGAGGGCAGCCTGATAAGGTGGTATATTTCCCTTCCTGTATTAACCGGTCGATGGGTAAGTCGAAGGGCTATGAGAAGGACGATGTGGAACTAACGGAAAAAACAAAAGAACTGTTACAGCGAGCGGGTTTCACTATCATCTATCCCGAAGGTATTAATGATCTGTGTTGTGGTATGGCTTTCAGTAGTAAAGGATTGAAAGAAGAAGGTGCGCGTAAGTCGAAAGAACTGGAAGAAGCTTTATTTAAAGCTTCGGAAGGAGGTAAATACCCTGTGCTGTTCGATATGAGTCCGTGCTTCTATACATTCCACGAAGCATATGAGAATAAAAATCTGAAGATATACGACCCGATAGAGTTTATGCTCGACTTTGTAATGCCTAAACTACAGGTGAAACAGCCTCGTGAGGTAGTCACTGTTTTTCCTGTATGTTCTGTGAAGAAAATAGGCATGGAAACAAAACTTTTGGAATTGGCTAAAATGTGTTCTAAAGAAGTCGCTTTTGTACAAAGTAACTGTTGTGGCTTTGCCGGAGACAGAGGCTTTACATATCCTGAGTTGAACAAGCACGGGCAACGACATCTGAACGAACAGATACCTTCAAGTTGTAAGGACGGTTATTCAACCAGCCGTACATGCGAGATCGGCATGAGCGAATACAGTGATATTAACTTCAAATCGATTTTCTACCTGATAGATGAAGTGACGAAGTGAATTAAAAATGTTTATTAAGTATCTTTAATAGATATATAAAGAGAAGAATATATGCAATTATTAAAAATAACGTTTTGAGAGCAAAAAACAGCCAAGATGGAATAGACCAACATTCTTTTTCCTCGACATCACTTTCTTCATTGTTGTCTTTCTTGCGACTCTTAAAATAAATTATATACCAAAAAACAGAAGAATATAAATAATGAAAAATATCAAAAACCAATGATGTTATTAATGAAATTAAAGGATAAAGTAGTTCATTGGGAATATAATTTGAATTATCAGAATTACTTGTCCTAAATATCCAAATAATACCAATGCCAGCAAATGCTAATTGACGAACAATGTCACTTAGTTTCCCTGTATGAAATTCGTATGATTCTCGTATCTCCTTTAATTTCACTTTTATTTTTCTTTTCGTGGAGCTCTTGGACCTGTACCTTCATTAAGAGGTCGTTGCTGTCCATTATTGCTTCTCTCTCTTACGGGTTGTGGTGTTTTTGGTTGTGGTGTTTTTGGTTGTGGTGTTTTTTTATTGTCTGACATAAATAATTTGATTAATGTTAAGCTTTTTCAAATATATGGATTTTTATTGAAAAAAAATAAATTGAATATAATATATTTTCAGTCTTTATTAGAGTTTATATTGAATAAGAGTTTATTTTAATTGATTATCAAGTATTTACAAAATAATATATTTTTTAATATACTGAAAATAAGTAGTTTGAAATTTTTTAATTATAACTAATTGATAATCATTAGTCTCAAAGTTTATTCTATATAATGTCTATTATATATATAAATTATACTTCTAAAAGTAACCCACTTTTTTCGATGAGAAATCTCATTTTTTTAGTACCTAATCAGTCATAGTCAGAAATTTTCAAACTATCTACCACTCAATAGGCGCAATACCTTTCGATGCAAGATATTTATTTGCTGTACTGAAATGATTGTTCCCGAAGAATCCATTATGAGCCGATAGCGGAGACGGATGTACGGACCTTAACACTAAATGCCTGTTTCCATCGATGAAAGCGGCTTTTTTCTGGGCATATGAACCCCATAGTATGAAGACGATGTTTTCGCGTTCTTCGGCTAATTTATGGATAGCAGCATCGGTAAATTCTTCCCAGCCTTTCCTTTGGTGCGAGCCTGCTGTATGCGCTTGCACGGTAAGCGTGGCGTTAAGTAGCATTACTCCCTGATTTGCCCATCGGGTAAGGTTTCCCGATCGGGGAATGGGTGCGCCAAGATCCTGGTTTATTTCCTTGAAAATATTTACAAGAGAAGGAGGTGTTTGGATACCGTCCGGTACGGAGAACGATAGGCCGTGTGCTTGTCCGTCGTTGTGATAAGGATCTTGTCCGAGGATTACGACCTTTACTTTATCAAAGGGCGTGTGATCGAACGCATTGAATATAAATTTGGCCGGAGGGAATATTTGTTTCGTATGGTATTCGTTTCGTACAAAACCGGTAAGTTTTACGAAATAATCTTTCTCAAATTCGTCTTTCAACTGTTCTTTCCAGCTTTTTTCTATTTTTACATCCATAGTGCTTTTGTTTTGTTGAGCATAAAGATATAAATTTAAACAGACTCTAAAAAAGTTTCTACTTTTTAAAGACCAGATTCAAAATATCGTTTTTTCAACTACAAAACATTAAAAACTCTATGGCGCTCCATCTATTCTATGGTATAAGAACCTGTTTAAATTTTATTCGTTCCGATTTTCAGAACTATTTTTAGAATGATTTTTTCTTTTCTGAAGCGCGAATAGCGGGCTATTCAAGCTGAAGAAAGGGAAAAATCAGATAAAAAGAGACTGAAAATGAACGAAAAAAGAGCTATAATAAAATGTTTTGGTAAAATTTAAACAGGCTCTAAATATTATAGCTCGGCCGATAATGTCTTTTTCGCGTCATTCTTTTTTATCACCCTGGCGTATATTACCAGCGAAATAGCAGAGACCAGCCCTATGGCAAAGAATACGTACCACAAGTAATGAGCATTTGCTGTTGCGGCGGCATAATCGGCGGCGAAGTTTGTGGAATTGGCAAACCGTTCCGATTTAGGGTCGGGACAGAAAGCATCCAATAACACCCCGGCTACAATAAATCCTACCAGCGAAGATACAAATGAGTGCAAGTGACTGAACCCAAGATATAAGCCTTCTTCTCCTTTCGGAGATTGCAGAGAGAAATATTCCAAAAATCGTGGTGAGATAAAACATTCGGCCAATGCCTGAAAGGCAATCCCTATTATCAGAGTCAGGGTTACAGGGTGCAATGTGAATAACCCAAATATGGAAATATATTCATTACCCATCATGTTGCCCGTCGACATGATTAGCGCCGAAAATGGTATAATGAACATACCCACCATAATGGACGATAGCGCTGAGCGTTTCTTCATTATGGTGGTTATCAGATTCACAAGCAGGAATACAACAAGTGGATTGACGTTGGCTATCCATCCCGGTTGAGCTTCAGGCCCAACCATTCTGATAACATATTTCGGCATGGAGGCGTACATCTGTTGCTGTACGATCCAGAATCCACTGGTGATAAGTATCAGTGCTACCAGACGCCCGTTTTTACAAACCTTGACGAGGGCATGCCGGATGTCGGAGAAGCTTTTTCCCTGTCCGGCGGTTTGGGTAGATTTGTACATAAAAAAAACGACAATCAATGCAATCAGAGTCATTGTTGCTGAAAAATAATTCAGATATACCAGTCCCTGATCACCGATACTTTTGCGAAGTGGGTCAACAACGGTTTTTCCTGTGAATGCACCGATGTTTACCATCATATAAAAAATAGCAAAACCTCTGGCACGTGTGTCGGCCGTGGTTTCCTTTGCTACTGTACCTGATATAACGGATTTAATGAATGCTCCCCCTACGACGATAAAAAGTAGTATTGGAACGATAGTCCATTGTTGGGCGCTTTCTCTCAATCCTGAGAACGCAGTGCTTCTGTCGAACTCGCCTACACCGATCGATTTGAAGAAAGATTGGAATATACTGCTTTCATCCATTACCGCATTGGCGGCTCCATATTTTACCAGCCCCGCGCTTTCGAGCAGGGTAGGAACTAATCCTAGTCCGAAGTAACCAACCGTAAGAAGTGCAAATGCCGCCATGATGGCTTTTCTGAAGCCTATCTTGTCGGAATATGCTCCCAAGAAGGTGGGCAGGAAGTAGAGTAAAGCTGAAAATGTACCGGCAATAATACCTGCTTCGATGTCGGAGAATCCCCAGATGCCAGAGAGGTAGAGGGTTAGTGAAATAAAAACGGCATAATACGCCAGTCGCTCCAACAGTTCTACAAAATTGGCGACCCAAAAAGCTCTGGAAAATTTAGTCATTAGATTATTTAATTGTTAAAATGTAAACGAATTGTTACAAAAATAGGAAAAAAATTCGAATCAGTAGTCAAAGGAGTTATGAGTAGTAGGTAATAGGAACTGTCCGATTTTTAATTCTTCATTTCATTAGATTTTTTTAATTCGATACAAAAAGTTGTCCCGACACCCATTTCGGAAGATTTTACATATATTTTTCCTTTATGGTACGATTCAATAATCCGTTTGCCAAGAGACAGGCCAAGTCCCCAACCTCTGCTTTTGGTTGTGTATCCGGGATTGAAAATGGTTTTGAATTTCGATTTGGGGATTCCTTTTCCGGTGTCCCGAATGTCGATACTCAGGAAGTTCCCTTTGTCGGATATTGTATAAGTGATTTTACCTTGTCCCCCCATTGCATCCACTGCGTTTTTAGTAAGGTTTTCTATAACCCAACTTACAAGTGGTTCGCTAATCTCGGTAAATAGCGGCGTACCGGATACCTGTAGTTCGAAGTCCACCTTCTTTGATATTCTTTTTTCGAGATATGCAATGGATTGTTGAATAACATCGGCTATATTTTTCTTTTCCAATGTAGGTGTTGAACCTATTTTGGAAAAACGATCCGTTATCATTTGCAGGCGATTTACATCCTTCTCCATATCAAGCAGTGTCGATGGATCAGTCTCTTTCAGCTTTAAGTATTCTATCCATGCCAATAAGGAAGATATAGGAGTTCCGAGTTGATGCGCCGTTTCTTTAGATAAGCCTACCCAGAGCCTGTCCTGCTCCATTTTCATGGTTGAAAACAAAGCAAAAAACGCAGTGATCATAAAAATGAAAAGTACGCCAAGTTGGATATACGGATATAATTGTAGCTGTTTTAATGTGTAAGAGTCGTCGTAGTATACGTACTGATCGAAGTCTTCAATCTCGATAATAATCGGGTCATGCTTTTTCTTAAAATCTTCTGCCCTTTGTTTTAGAAATTCCTGCTTGTCCGATTCGGGTAATTCTATATTGGCCGAAGTATATAAATCACTTTTCTTATCATAGTGAATTACAGGTATAGTCTTGTTGCTGGTCAATATTTTCAGCAAGAGGTTCACGTTGAGGTTGACAGTGTCGGTGGCCATTTCCTTAGTTGCCTCCGCCCATATTTCTATTTTATTCCGTTCTTCTTTCGATAGGCTTTTCACTAAATAATTTGAAACAACAAGAGATGCCAAGGCGATGATTACAGCTATTGCTATAAACAGATATTTGAACACGTTCCTGTTGTTTTCGAATAATTTCATGTGCTAAAGATAATCATAACAAATATTTTCTTACAAAGCTATAAGAATAAATTTGACGTAAAGCTTATCGTCCGATTATTATAATCGTTACCTTTGCGTATAAAATTATCTCATTAATAAAATAATCTACTTATGAAAAGAGACACTGCCATTTTTGATATTATCGAAAGAGAACATCAGCGACAGTTGAAAGGTATTGAGTTAATCGCGTCTGAGAACTTTGTCAGCGAACAGGTAATGGAAGCTATGGGTTCTTATTTAACCAACAAATATGCTGAAGGCTATCCCGGGAAAAGATATTATGGAGGGTGCGAAATTGTAGATTTAAGCGAACAATTAGCTATCGACCGCCTGAAAGAAATATTCGGTGCAGAGTGGGCTAATGTTCAACCTCACTCGGGAGCACAAGCTAACGCGGCCGTATTTCTGGCATGTATGCAAGCCGGAGATAAATTCTTAGGTTTGAACTTGTCGCATGGCGGACACTTGTCACACGGTTCGCCCGTTAATTTTTCGGGATTGATGTTTCATGCGCTTGAATATAATGTACGTCAGGATACCGAACAAGTAGATTACGAACAATTGGAACAAGTAGCCCGTCAGGAAAAACCGAAAGTAATTATAGCAGGAGCATCTGCTTATTCGCGCGATTGGGACTATGCCCGTATCCGTAAGATTGCTGACGAAATAGGAGCAATCTTTATGGTAGATATGGCACATCCTGCCGGATTGGTAGCTGCCGGATTGTTGAATAATCCTTTGCCTCATGCGCATATCGTAACTACTACTACTCATAAAACGCTGCGCGGACCTCGCGGAGGCGCTATCCTGTTAGGAAAAGACTTTGAAAATCCTTGGGGAAAGAAAACTCCGAAAGGAGAAGTGCGCATGATGTCGGCATTATTGGATTCTGCGGTATTTCCGGGAATACAAGGCGGGCCGCTTGAGCATGTAATAGCAGCCAAAGCTGTTTCTTTTGCTGAAGCTCTTGATCCGTCATACAAGGTTTATCAGGCACAGGTTAAGAAAAATGCTGCTGTAATGGCTCAGGCATTCATCGATAAAGGTTATAAAGTTGTATCGGGTGGAACAGACAATCACTCCATGCTGATAGACCTTCGTCCTAAGTTCCCAGAACTGACAGGTAAACTGGCAGAAAGAGTTCTTGTGGAAGCAGATATCACCACAAACAAAAATATGGTTCCTTTCGATAGCCGCAGTCCGTTCCTTACATCGGGACTTCGCTTCGGTACACCAGCTATCACTACGCGTGGCGCTAAGGAGCCATTGATGAGTGAGATTGTGGAAATGATAGACACAGTTCTTTCTTCTCCGGAAAATGAACAAACGATCAGGTCTGTCCGTGAGAAAGTAAACGCAATAATGAAAGATTATCCATTATTTGCCTGGTAAGAATAATATAATCGAAATATATAAAAGCATCGGCAGATTTTGCCGGTGCTTTTTGTTTTTATTACGAATCAGCAGTTGAATTAATAATCACAGGAACGAAGTGTCTGTAAATAAAATTCACAGGCACTACGTTCGTCTGGGTAAAGTTGAAAGAATTTTATGTAAGTAGTGAACTATCTGAAAGATATTATTATTTTTGTCTGGTAACTTAAAAGTAATCAGCCTATGGTATAAAGCGTAGAAACTGCGCACATTAAAATATTGGAAAAAGCGTATAGCTTGTATTCTGGCTTATTGAAACATCGACAATTTCAGAGCTGCCAAGAGTAAAGCGATGACGCTCACGCTACGGCGTGGGCTTTACTCGTTTATTTGGCAGCAAGGTAGTCGAAGACCTCAATAAGCAAATATTCGGAGTTTGTCCACGCTTTTTTTATGTGCGTATGGGAAGGATAGGACAAACTTACAAACTATGAAGAAAAATTATAGTCTGTTATGGAGCGGACGTTAAACAAATAATTATGGCAAATTTTTATTGTGAGTATTGTGGAACAAAGTATCCAAGTGTATCAGCATTGACAAACGGTTCATGCTCTCGTCATCCTAATGGGGCTAACAAGGGGAAGCATAAACTGTATGAGGGAAGTGAGAAGACCAAATATACATGCAAATATTGTGGGACATCATATCCTTCCATAAGTGCATTAACAAATGGCTCATGTTCTCGTCATCCAAATGGAGCAAATAAAGGAAAACATGCACCGGCATTGTAATAAATCATTTATTAAAATTATATTAATATGAAAGACGTGAATCATTGCTCGCGCAGACGTCCCGTCTGTGTGTTGTGAAGCAAACCTTTTGCTCTATTGAGCAAGACACGGACTAGAAGTCCGCGCCAGCAGGGGACACACCCTCGTTAAGTTCTGGTTTTTTACCCCCTCTTTGCTATAATATGACTATCGGCAATTATACCATAAGTGAAACATTGTCCGGCGTTGGTTTTATCTATAGATAGTGGTAATTTGAAAATTAGCGAATTTGAAAATTAGCAAATGGCGCGAAGCGACAGTAACAGTCAACAGTCATCAGTTAACAATGGCGCGAAGCGATAAAGGCTAAAAGCTAACGGCTAATTGAGTGTGGAGTTTGTTACTTTTTAGTTAAAAAGTTACGAGTAGACGAGATATGAGGTGCAAGTTGTTCACTGTTGACTGCTAACTGTTCACTGTAGAAGTTTGTTACATTTTAGTTAAAAAGATACGAGTAGACGAGATACGAGGTACGAGTTGATGACTGTTGACTGATGACTGTAGAGGTTTGTTACTTTTTAGTTAAATTCTGGTTTGTCATGCTGACGACAGGAAGCATCTCCTGTTTCTCGGGGATCGGGATCCTTCCCTGCGGTCAGGATGACAAAGAGGGTAGCCGCGCGAGCAAGGGGCTAACGGCTAAAAAATGAGTGTGGAGTTTGCATAGTACATGACAAAAAATATTACAAAATCTTATATTGCCCTTACAGGGCGCGGTTTCAGGAGATTTCGTTTTCCCACCCAAGGCGTTGCCATTGGGCTATATTATGTAGCCCCTTCAGGGCATCAAGGAAAGAAACAGGCTGAAAGCCTGATATATTCCAGCCCGGGGTAACACCCCGGTGAGATGACAACCGAAGGAACTGCGCCCTGTAAGGGCAACATAATAAGCCTTTTAAATATATATAAAATATTTTTTGTCATGTACTATGGGAGTTTGTTACTTTTTAGTTAAAATATACCTCAGTGGGTATTCAGTGCAACCAAAAACATGGAGAACTTAACAGCCCTGCCCTCTGGGGCAATTAAAGGGGGGCGTCTCACTACCAATGGCGGAGCGATTATTATCAAGAATCCATTTGTTCTAATACCAATTCGCATTATTAATATTAATTGCCCGAAAATGAAGAAGATATTTTGAATATATTACTTCCATAAAAAAACACAAAAGCCATATTTTCCACTCATTAAATTGGTTAAATACAAGAAAAAAAAGTAATTTTGCCAGTCTGATTTAACAAACCAAAAACGACATAAATTATTTCATATTTTAAACAATAAGAACAATGAGAATCGAGAAAATTTTCGCGCGTGAAATCTTGGATTCAAGAGGAAATCCTACAATTGAAGTTGATGTAACGCTTGAATGCGGTATCTTGGGACGCGCTGCTGTTCCATCCGGTGCCTCTACCGGTGAGAACGAAGCTTTGGAACTTCGCGACGGTGATAAAAAGCGCTATCTTGGCAAAGGTGTAACTAAAGCCGTAGATAACGTAAATAAAATTATAGCTCCGGCATTGGAAGGCGAGTCGTCTCTTGACCAAAGAGGTATCGACCATGCTATGCTTAAGCTTGACGGAACAAAAACAAAATCAAAACTCGGCGCCAATGCTATTCTGGGTGTGTCTCTTGCTGTGGCCAAAGCCGCTGCTAACTATCTGGAATTGCCTTTGTACCGTTATATCGGTGGTACTAACACTTACACTCTTCCTGTACCGATGATGAACATCATCAATGGTGGATCTCACTCCGATGCTCCTATTGCGTTCCAGGAATTTATGATCCGTCCGATCGGTGCTAAATCTTTCAAAGAAGGTTTGAGAATGGGTGCTGAAGTATTCCACGCTTTGAAAAAAGTTCTTCACGACCGTGGTCTTAGTACCGCAGTAGGTGACGAAGGTGGTTTTGCTCCTGCTCTTGACGGAACAGAAGACGCTTTGGAATCAATCCTTACAGCTATCAAAGCAGCCGGTTACAAACCGGGGAAAGACGTTACTATCGCTCTTGACTGTGCTGCTTCTGAATTCTTTAACAAAGAAGATAAAATATACGACTATACTAAGTTTGAAGGAAAGAAAGCTGCTAAACGCAAAGCTGCCGATCAGGTTAAATTCTTGAAAGAACTGACTGAAAAATATCCTATCGACTCTATTGAAGACGGTATGGACGAAGGAGACTGGGACGGATGGAAAAAACTGACTGAAGCTATCGGCGACAAAGTACAGCTTGTTGGTGACGACTTGTTTGTAACAAACGTTGAGTTCCTTCAAAAAGGTATCGAAACAGGATGTGCCAATTCTATCCTTATCAAAGTAAACCAAATCGGTACGCTTTCTGAAACTTTGGATGCTATCGAAATGGCTCACCGTGCAGGTTATACAAGTGTAACTTCTCACCGTTCGGGTGAAACTGAAGATGCTACGATTGCCGATATCGCAGTTGCAACAAATTCAGGTCAGATCAAAACAGGTTCGCTTAGCCGCACAGACCGTATGGCAAAATACAACCAATTGCTTCGCATCGAAGAAGAACTTGGCGAAAAAGCTGTTTACGGATGGAATCGCGTTCAACGCAAAAAATAAGAAATTAGTTTCTTAAATATATAAAAACCGGTATCCTTAAGGGGTATCGGTTTTGTTTTTTATACGATTCTGTTTACTTTTGCTATATAACTACAATTGTAACTGTCTGCTTTGCTGTATCCGGCAGATTAGCAAGAAGCGCTATGAAACAACTTTTATATTTTTTTCTATTTATAATATTTAGCACAGGTGCATTCGCACAAAGCAGAAAAGATACACCCCGTGAAGGGGAAGGAGTGTATGCTTTTCTGAAACGGAATAGATGTACAGGAACTGAACAATACAACCGTTTTTTGGAACTCAATAAAGGAAAGTTCGGGAAGAATAATGCATTAAAGAAAGGTGTCGCTTATATTCTTCCGGATACTACATCGAAACCGGAAAACAATCAATCGAAAGATAAGGTAGATGCAAAAGCTAAACCTGACAAAGAAAGCCCTCAGCCGGCAGGTGCAAAACGTACATATAAGCTTTTCGGAAAGAAATATGAAGACTATACTATAAAGTCGAACAAACTAAAAGGAACGACTTTTTTCCTTTCCAGCGGACATGGAGGACCCGATCCCGGCGCAATGGCTAAAGTGGATGGACGTATGCTCCACGAAGATGAGTATGCATATGATATCACCTTGCGTCTGGCCCGTTGCCTGATGGAAGAGGGGGCAACCGTACACATGATTATTCAGGATGCTAAAGACGGAATCAGAGACGGCAGGTATTTAGCGAATAGTAACAGGGAAACCTGTATGGGGCAAGTGATTCCGATAAATCAGGTAAAACGGTTGACGCAGAGAAGTGAAAAAATAAATAGTCTGAGCAAGCAATCGAAAGATAAGTATCAAAGGGCGGTGTTCATCCATCTTGACAGCAGAAGCAAAAAGCAGCAATTGGATGTGTTTTTTTATCATGCGAAAAATAGTGCGGAAGGTAAAAGACTGGCTAAAACCGTGCGCGACACGTTCGACGATCATTACAATACGCATCAACCTAACCGTGGATTTACCGGAACTGTAAGTACCCGCAACCTGTATGTGCTTGATAATACTGCACCGATAGGTCTTTTTGCCGAATTAGGAAATATCCAGAACACATTCGACCAACGGAGGTTTTTAGTTCCGGACAACAGGCAGGCTCTTGCCAGCTGGATGTGCAGGGGGTACATCAAAGATTTCGAAAATTGGAAAGCCGGAAAGAAATAATCTTAGGACTTATTTCTTGCATATCAATATAATTATCTGAAAATACCTTACATTTGCAATACAAACTTAGCATATGAAGAGATCAGTCTGCACCTTTGGAAGTTATTACTTGACAGAAGGTTTTCCCCGGTTCAGGAAAATGGCGGAGAGTATGGATATATTCGACGATGTATATACTATCTGTGAAAAGGATTTGGGCAAAGACTTCTATAAACGGTGGGGGCGGTATCTGATCCCATACTCACGTGGATTTGGATACTGGTGCTGGAAACCCTATTTCATATTAAAGATACTTGATAAAATGGAAGAGGGAGATGTACTCCTTTATTCCGATATTGGCTGCTACTTCAATCCGAACGGGAAAAAACGCCTGCTCGAATATTACGAGATGGTTGAGAATACTCCGACCGGTATACTTGGCGTAAAAAGTCAGGAACAGAGTTATAATGGTATGCCTGAAACGCTTTACTATGAGTACGAATGGACAAAGGCGGATGTTTTTGCTTACTACAATGTGCTCAATGATAAGTCGTATACCCATACTCCTCAATTCGAATCAACTATTATCTTTTTCAAAAAGAGCCCGGTAGTGATACAATTTGTAAAAGACTGGTATCAGGCTTATTTAGATGATTACAGTTTGGCGACCGATTCGCCGTCGCGCATACTCAATTTGCCCGGGTTTAAAGAAAACCGTCACGACCAGAGTATATATTCCATCTTGGGGAAAAGATATGGAATAGCGGAAATATCTACAAACGAAATCTTTCAACGAGATTGGACTCTGTTAGACAATTACCCAATACAGGCAAGAAGGGATAAATATTATACAAGCAGGTATCACTATAAACATCGGTTCCGACTAAGAAAGCTGTACCGCCGGTGGTGGAACTTTAAGTATTGGTTCAAAGACAGGCTCTAACTACAACTTTACATGAAAAAGATACTATGCACATTTGGCAACACCCTGTTATCTCCCGGTTTTCCCCGTTTTGTGAAAAATGCCGAGGCGATGGGGGTATTCGACAAAATATATACCTATACGGAAAAAGACTTACCCCGTGAATTTTGGAAAAAATGGGGACGTTATATGTATCCTTATTCCAAAGGCTACGGTTATTGGTGTTGGAAGCCGCCTTTGATAAAAAAGACTCTGGATACGATGGAGGATGGAGACATCTTACTCTATGCCGATGTAGGTTGTTATCTGAATCGGGATGGGATAGGCCGATTGGCTGAATATTATGATATGGTGGAAAAAAGCCCGACAGGTATCCTTGGTTTTAGGAGTTTCGAAGTTAACTATAACGGTATGCCCGAAGGTTTGCGTTTCGAGTATGAATGGACTAAGGGCGATATATTCGACTACTTTGGGGTAAGAGATAATAAAGACATCACACAAACGACTCAATATGAAGCCGGTATTATATTCATGAAAAAAGGGCCGGTTTCAACCACATTTGTTGATGAATGGCTAAAAGTTATAGATGATGATTTCAGCCTGATAACGGATGAGCCCTCGAGAAGTCCCAATCTTCCCGGCTTTAAGGAAAACCGTCACGACCAGAGTATATACTCTATGCTCTCGAAAAAATACAAAACAGAAGCGGTGTCCACAAATGAATTAATTCCTTTAGGAGGGGTAATGGATTGGTCTATTATCGACAAATATCCCATACAAGCCCGTCGCGAAGTTTACTATAAAAGTATGCGCCACTACAATCGTCGTTTCCAATTACGTAAATTATACGGAGCATGGTGGAAAGTGAAGTATTTCTTCAAAGATATTTTTAGAATTTGAAAAAACAAAAAAAGCAGCTGAAAGCTGCTTTTTGCGGAAGCGGGGGAAGTAGAACAACCCTCAAATTTCCGTTATATATCAAGCTTTTATAATTCCTGATTCGTTGAAGTCCACCGAATAACACACTTTTTGTGTTTCAATAAAATACAGTGAAAGACCTCTTTATGCAAAGATAGTTATTATTTTTGTATAAATAATATCGGAATTGTCCCTTTATATCTTGGTTAAAATAATTTCAGGTAAGTATTTACTTTTATTATAATAAATATTATATTTATATAAAAAGAACCCACAGAGTGTTATTTTGGGGGAGATTGATTTATATCAATTTGCTCTTATATTGAACAAGGAACATAAATCTTTCTTTTGAAGGTAATCTTAGAAGCTGTTTGAATTAATATTTTGATTAAGGCAGAAAGGGAACTAAGTTTGTTTAATGCGACTCAAACAATATAGTTCAGACCTTTCTGCCCAAGGTTGGCAAGTTATAGAAAAAATCATTCAGGTACAAAGAAAAAGCAAATGGGATTTAAAAGAAATAGTAAACGGCATATTTTATCTGACCAAGAACGGCTGTATGTGGCGGGATCTTCCCGGAGAGTTCCCCCCTGGCAAACAGTTTATTGGTATTATCGCAAGTGGGTACAAGATGGCACATGGGAAATTATTAACCGACTTTTGATTATAGATAACAGAATAATGAACGATAAAAAATACAGACCAACAGTGGCGATA
>BNXH01000008.1 GCA_025999435.1 Bacteroidia bacterium
AAAAAACCCCTGCCGGCTAATATGTCGACAGGGGTCATTTTTATTTTGGCACAAGGGGGCAGTCATATTTTGGTCAAAGGGGTCAACTTCGACCGGCGCACGGGGTCAACGCGCGCTGGATTTTCCACTGTCTATATACTTCTATATTTTCATTATAATCATACCTCTTAATAAAATTACTATTATACTGTATTGGTGTCACCTGTAAGTTAACTGAAGGTAGCCGTCCTGCCTTAAATGACCTATATTCCCAATAGCTGGACAAATATAAATTTTGAGCCTTAAATGCCTCAAGGCTATTGCTTGTGGCAAGCTCAATACATTTATCTAAATTTAATGTAATTTTCGTTTGTGTTTTTACTTGTATTGAAATGATACTGAAAATCAGTATTATAAAAACTATTTTCTTCATGTTTGCAATTAAACTAGTTGGATTTGCATAAAGAGCTCTACTTATGCTTATTTTATCCCATTCATATTTTTTGTAAAGATAGAATAGAATATTATAGTTGCAATAAATCTATGCTGGAAGATATTAACTTTTTTGGATTAACTATTATCTACCTCTTTAGTTATATATCTAGATGCATTAATCTGACAGTTCTATGGCATGTATAATTGTCAAATTATTGCTTTTTTTTACATTTTTCTCCCTCTATTTTTCTTCTGGTTTTGATAGATATTATTCTGCTGTTTATTGATTTCTTTTTCCTCTTTTTTAGCTTTCGGCACTCGTGGATCGCCCCATGATTCCGGATAATCAATATCCGCTTTATTGGTTTTCCAGAGATACGGATACGCATACCCGCCACCCCACCATTTGACTTTAGCTTTGGTAATAAATCCCGCTTCAATTTTCATCTTATCCATCAGGCGCATCTCATACTGACCATATTTGACAAAAGATTCAGGATTTTGTTTAGTCAAAAAATGCTGTTTTATTTGGCTGTCAAAGAAAAGGTAAGCCGATAATTTTGAGCCATCTTTCTTCTGCATATTTTCCAAATACACATACCTTCCATCCTTCAAAACCAACATTTGTTCAGATGATAATTTGATGCCACCAACAGTAAATGTACTATCTGTTTTGGGTTTTCTTTGGGCTTCATCTTGAGTTTTCTGCTCAGCCTGTTCTCGTAAATACTCCTCCCGCCCTTTCTTTCTCGCCTCTAAAATATTCCGGTCAAACTCTTTTTGTAGATTCCCAAAACTAAATTTTCGGTCAATTTTTGAGCCTTTGAAAGCAACATTATTATACTGGAACGATACACCTTCAATCTGATTGGTTGTTCGTTTGAGTTTATATTCGAGCTCAATACCAAGTTTCAATAAAGCAAATCGTAAATCGGCAGGAGTTTTGCAAGAGGGTAACACCGCTTTTATCGCATCATGGATATAATACTTAATCTTGTCGGGATTATCCAGTTTCTCCCGTTTTACTTTCTCTTTTCCTTTACCGTAAGTCAGGTTATATTTATTCTTTAGCTTCTTGCAACTCCTAATATTTCGTTTGTAATCGTTATTCACTGATATTAATTTAAGGTTATTATCGATACGATTATAGACAATGTGCAGATGCTCGTTGTCGGCATTGTGATGCCTAACAACAATATATTGAGTATTCTTAATTCCCATTTCCTGCATATATTCTTTTGCCAATTGTACCATAAATTCATTCGTCATTCGTGGTTTGTCCTCGGGAGAAAATGATATTGGAATATGCCCCACAGGCTGTTTTATCTCTTTCCTTCCAGAACGTTGCATAGCAAAGCTTCGGATCATATCTTTGGTATTATCCGCCCAGACTCCTTCGGCTTCAAGCAGTTCGACTGTGTCATTCATCACATAATTGACACAGCCTTTAAATGATTTTCCTTTGATATTCTTAGCGATCATCCAACAATTGTTTGATTTTTCAAATGTTTTAATTACCAAAATTACTTGTTCATTCTTTCATTCGGGTAGACAAAACACAGACAATATTCGACAGTTCAGGCACTTACCTTGGAATTCGTTACCATTTTATCCTGCCTGTTTTTGGTAACAGATAGGTAACGATTTCTTGTCTGAATTTAACTGAGAAGTTTCTTTTTTGTGTCTTTCTTTAAGGAGATAAACAAAGAAAAACCTCTCATAATCAATAGTTATGAGAGGTTTTGTCTTGTTTGTCATAGAACTGTCGTGGCCAACTTTCTGATCTTGCAGTGACCCCGCCAGGATTCAAACCTGGAACCTTCTGATCCGTAGTCAGATACTCTATTCAGTTGAGCTACGGGGCCTTTTGCTAATTGCGTGGCAAAGGTAAAACAGTTTTGCTAATTATGCAAATATATTTCGAAGCTTTTATTACATTTTTTCAGACTGTATATATAACCATCTGTTTAATAGTACCATTTCCCGCCCGATTATTTTCTTTTATAAATAGATATTCATTCCATCTTAAATACATGGACAAATTCGCTCTTTGTAATATTTTTTATACTTTTGCATAACGAAAATCAGATTTTAAATAATTACATAAATACCTATGGGAAGAGCATTTGAATACCGTAAAGCTACTAAAATGAAACGTTGGGGCAATATGGCCCGCGTATTTACAAAACTTGGCAAACAGATAACCATCGCGGTGAAAGATGGCGGACCAGAGCCGGATACAAATCCTCGCCTTCGCGTATTGATACAGCAGGCAAAAAAGGAAAACATGCCTAAAGAGAATGTCGAACGGGCGATAAAAAAAGCAACTTCAAAAGATGAAGCCGATTACAAAGAAGTTGTGTACGAAGGATATGGCCCATTTGGTATTGCAATAGTTGTAGAAACAGCCACAGACAACCCTACCCGTACAGTAGCCAATGTGCGTAGCTACTTTAATAAACATAATGGTTCTTTAGGTACATCAGGTAGCCTTGAGTTTCTGTTCGACCATAAATGCGTGTTTAGAATAGCTCCAAAGGAAGGTATTTCAATAGAAGATCTGGAACTGGAACTAATAGATTACGGAGTAGACGAATTAGAACATGACGAAGACGACATAGTACTATACGGCGAATTCAAGTCATATTCTGAAATTCAGAAATATCTGGAAGAAAATGGGTTTGAAATACACAGCGCGGAATTTGAACGAATTCCAAATGATCAGAAAGAATTGACCAAAGAACAGCAAGAACAAATACAAAAGCTGCTGGATAAGTTCGAAGACGACGAAGACGTTCAAAATGTCTTCCACAATATGAAAGAAGATATAGAAGAATAAAAATATAAGAGGCTGTCCCAAACTTTTGGGACAGCCTTTATTATTCATTTCACGCCGGTTACTTTCTTACCCCATCATCTCCATCAATTGAAGCATAGCAAGGTTAGAAGCCCTTGTTATATTAGCCTCCCTGTACTTTCCTAATTGATACTTCCGAACCGTATGTAAATCTTTATAAGTAGTACATATCCAAACTGTACCTACCGGCTTCTCCTCAGTTCCCCCATCAGGCCCTGCAATCCCTGTAGTTGAGATCGAACAGTCTACATTTAGCACACGTTGAGCGCCTTTAGCCATCTCTAAAGCCACAATCTCACTAACTGCCCCATGTTGTACCAATGCACTTTCCGATACATGAAGGATATTGATTTTTTCTTCATTTGCATACGAAACGACCGAACCTTTAAAGTAGTGCGATGATCCGGGGATTGAAGTAATCAGATGCGCAATATTACCACCGGTACAACTCTCGGCTGTACCAATAGTTAAACCCTTCTCAAAAAGGCGTTCGCCCAACAGCTTTTCTACAGTAACATCCTTTTCTACAAGAATGGCGTCTCCCAGCAAATTTTTCAGTTTTCGTTCCTGAGCTTCCAATTCCGGTAAACGGTGCTCTCCCCGTACAAAAAGGCGGAGTTTAACCAATCCCGGCGAAGGAAGATATGCCAGCCCAAAGCCTTCCGGTAAATTATCCTCAAATTCGGTAAGATGTAGCGCCAACCCGGATTCGGTATATCCTTTTACCACAAATACCCTTTTCAGATATGCTTCCGGATCGTACTTCTCCTGTAAGCGCGGAAGTATTTCATTTTCCATTACATATCTCATTTCGTAGGGTACTCCCGGCATCGAAACCAAAACCTTGTCTTTATGATCGAACCATGTAACAGGGGCTGTCCCTACCCTATTCTGGATCACTGTACACCCTTCAGGAACATATGCCTGATTACGGGTAAGTTCGTTGAGAGTAGTAAAATGCGATATTACATTGGATATATTATCCAGAACCGAGTCGTCAAAAATAAGGGTCGTATCAAAATACTCACACAAGGTTTTCTTCGTTATATCATCTTTAGTGGGTCCTAATCCTCCTGTCATTAAAATGACATCGACACGCTCAAACAAGTCATTTATCGTATCTTTGATTTGTCGGGCGTTATCGCCTATCGACTGCATTTCTTCAACCTCGAATCCGCTCAATGTAAGTTTATGAGCCATCCAGGCTGAATTTGTATCCACAATCTGGCCAATGAGTATTTCATCACCGATTGTCACTATAGCTGCTTTCATTATTTCCTCACTTCTTTAT
The DNA here is from genome assembly GCA_025999435.1 of Bacteroidia bacterium. Classification (GTDB taxonomy): domain Bacteria; phylum Bacteroidota; class Bacteroidia; order Bacteroidales; family Dysgonomonadaceae; genus Dysgonomonas. The sequence continues at coordinate 4,563 of BNXH01000008.1, forward strand.
TTAACCTTTAAGTATTCTATGATATATTTTTTCTTTCTCTTTGTCATGCTGACGAAGGAAGCATCTCGTACCTGTTTAGGCTGGGATCCTTCGTTTCACTCAGGATGACAAAAATGTATCAATAAATTCTTTTTGTTACTTAATACCTGATACAAAGATAAGCAGTTCATTTTCTTTCGTCAATAAAAAACTCCGGCAGATTAAGCCGGAGTTTCTTCTTATATGAAAAATATCTCTGAACTATTCAAAATAAGTTGCATCTAAATATGTGAAGTGAGGCTGGTCAGCTTTACGCATCGAAAGACTAACAACATCCCACTGAGTAGGCCAACCTCCAAAAGTAGCGCCGATCCTGACTATTTTTACAGGATGAGAACCTTTAGCCAACGCTACAGATTTATCGCTGCGAGAAAATCTCCGCGCTGTACCTTTATTGTCTTTCTCATTAGATATTAATAGCTTACCATCTATCCAAAACTCAGTATCTGTATTAAAATAATATACCCCATCTTCAGGAATATTGATATAACCGGTAAGCACTGTCGAACAGAAGTTTTCCGGATATACTTCCTTGTAATCCATTATTCTGTATTTCGAATTCTGAGGTGCAGCCACCTGTTCGGTTTCGTCAGGGGTTTTACCATCCAAATCTGCGACTTTCAAGAAGCTACCTTTATAATATTCGGCTTTCAGGCCAGATTGTGTACCTTCTTCCCTGTTTGCAGCAGGCGCATAGGTTTGTTTTTCGATAGTAATTGTACGAACAGACCCCATTTTACCTGACAATAACACTGAACGTATTTTTAAAGTTGTATTTTCAGTGAATGTCAATGCATCTTTATACTCCTGCGACGCAATTTGAGGTTCGCTACCATCTGTCGTATACACCATTTTTACAGGCTCGCTGGTTTTAAACTCAAAAGTAGCTTTATCGGTAAATGCCGCGAAGTTGCATGAAGGTGGTACGGCAATAGAATCACCTGCCCAATTGGCCACTTTAGCAAAGCCTTTATCTTCCGGTACAGGAATATAATAATTGACACCATGCATATCCAGACGCACACGCTGGTTTTCGATACGACGTTCAAAATCCTTATAGTCTTTCTTCTCTTTAGGAGTCCAGGTTAGTTCAGCCAAAGCAATTACACGCGGATAGATATCGTGTTCCATATCTTCTCCGTTATACTTGTATTCAGTCCATACATTTGTCTGGGCGCCTAAAATATGATGCTGCTTATCTGCTGCTATCTGATCAGGAACAGGTTCGTAACCATATACTTTTTCTAGTGTCAGGAATCCGCCGATAGTAACAGGAAGAAGTTTCGAATCTCCCTGATACTTATCTAAATACATCCAGTTTCCGGGAGTCATTATCACATCGTGCCCCATATTAGCAGAAGCAATACCGCCCTCTTCTCCACGCCAGCTCATTACAGTAGCCGATGGAGCTAATCCTCCTTCAAGTATTTCGTCCCAACCTATCATTTTCTTATTATTCTTCAACAAGAACTTCTCGATGCGCTGCACAAAATAACTTTGAAGCTTTGCCTCTGCGGTGTGACCTTGTTCTGCTTTCAATCCTAGTTCCTTTATACGAGCCTGGCATTTAGGACAAACTTCCCATCTACTTTTCGGAGCCTCATCGCCACCAATATGTATATAATCACTCTCAAACAAAGGTATCACCTCTGCGAATACATCTTCCAGGAACTGGAATACACTGTCATTTCCGGCACAAAACACATCGTTAGATACTCCCCAGTAGTTTCTCACTTCAATAGGTTTACCTGTACATGACAATTCGGGATATGCATGCAAAGCGGCTACGGCATGTCCCGGCAGCTCTATTTCAGGAATTACTTCGATGAAACGTTCTTTCGCATATGCTACAATATCTTTGACCTGTTCTTGTGTATAGTAGTAAGGCCCATATTTATTTCCTTCACCCTCTGTACGCACAGAGCCCATCTGCGTTAGCTTCGGATACTTCTTTATTTCGATTCTCCAGCCTTGATCTTCCGTCAGATGCCAGTGGAATTTATTGATCTTAAACATTGCCAATACGTCCAGTTGCTTCTTAATGAAGTCTACATCGACAAAATGGCGGCAAACATCGAGATGCATTCCACGATATTTAAAACGAGGCTCATCTTTTACAGTCACAGCCGGTACATTCCAAGCTATATTTTTCACCGGGATATGGCTCTCTGCTTCAGCCGGCAATAGTTGCATCACCGTTTGCATACCATAAAACAATCCTTGTGGTGTTTTTGCCTGTATGTCGATACCTTTACTTGTTACGTCCAACAAATAACCTTCATCATTAACCGGTATATCAGGAGCAATGGCCAAATTGATATAATCCACAGCGGGCTTATCTTTCACTACAGAGAAAGGATACCCGGTAGATACTTTAAGCTTCGTAGCAAAGTATGATGCCACTTTTTCCACATCAGGATTATTAGCTACAAAAACAACACTCTTCGATAGTTTGAAGGTATCAGCTTTTTGTGTTAGTTCAAGTGGCATAGGCGTAATATTTATACCTTCATTATACGGTTTATGAACAGGTTGTCCCGTACCGGCACACGAAGTTATAAGCATAGCCACTATTATTAGCAAAAATAAAGGAATTAGCCTTTTCATTAGCATAGCGATTTAAAGATTAATATTTGACTTATTTCTACAAAGATAAAGATCGTTTGTCTCATAATCATCAATTAAGTGTTAATTAACATTTAAAGGCAAATAAAAAAGGTTGCCAATATATTGGCAACCTTTCTATTATATAGGAACCGATTACTCAGCTTTTCCCGCACTACCCAGCACTGCTTCTATTTTGTGCTTGTATAGTTTCTTCATATTGTCACGAGCAGGACCAAGGTATTTACGAGGGTCGAACTCAGCAGGTTTAGTAGCGAATACTTCACGTACAGCTGCTGTCAAAGCAAGACGGCTATCTGAGTCGATATTGATCTTACATACCGCCGATTTTGCTGCTCTGCGAAGTTGCTCTTCAGGAATACCGATAGCATCTTTCAACGCGCCGCCATATTTATTGATAGTATCCACTTGCTCTTGAGGAACAGAAGATGCTCCGTGAAGAACAATAGGGAAACCCGGAAGTTCTTTTTCTACTTCTTCCAAGATGTCGAAACGCAATGGAGGCGGAACCAGATGACCGTTTTCATCTCTTGTACATTGCTCAGGAGTAAATTTGTTAGCTCCGTGAGAGGTACCGATAGAGATAGCCAATGAGTCACAACCTGTACGTGTCGCGAAATCCACAACTTCTTCAGGTTGAGTATATGTATGATGTTCAGCAGATACTTCATCTTCTACACCAGCCAATACTCCAAGCTCACCTTCAACTGTTACGTCAAATTGATGCGCGTATTCTACTACTTTTTTAGTAAGGGCGATGTTCTCTTCGTATGGAAGATGAGAACCATCGATCATTACAGAAGAGAATCCTGAATCGATACAATCTTTGCAAGTCTCGAAAGTATCACCGTGATCTAAGTGCAAAACTATTTGAGGTTTTTCCCATCCCAAGCTTTTTGCATATTCTACAGCGCCCTGTAGCATGTAACGCAATAAGATAGGATTGGCATATTGACGCGCGCCTTTAGATGCTTGTACAATAACCGGAGATTTTGTTTCCGAAGCGGCTTGTACAATAGCTTGCAATTGTTCCATGTTATTAACATTGAACGCAGGTATCGCATATCCGCCTTTTACAGCTTTTGCAAACATCTCCTTTGTGTTTACTAATCCTAAGTCTTTGTAATTAACCATTGTTTTTAATTTATAATTGATTATATGTGATTATTAATATCACTTGAATACTCTACAAAAATAACAAATTTATACGACAAAAGGTTGCTTTATTAAGGTAAAATAACCTTCTATTTATCATTTCCACAGAGGTGTAGGATACTCTCCTTTATCCACCAGATCCTGCAATTTCTCCACAACCCCCGGTCTATCTTCGGCATATGTAACGCCGAACCATTTCGATGGTGTATCCAATACCTTCACATCGGCCGTTTTTGTAGTGATGAGGTGGTCTACCATTAGTGGTATGAAATATTCAGATTTAAGATTGTGCTGATTTAATTCGAGGAACTTGATAAAGTATTTTTCGGAATGCTCGAAATAGTCCGGAGTGAATCCCCACATATTCATAGATACAGGCGTATTTTCACCGAGATCGTACCAATAGTTTTCGGCATCTTTATATTTAATAACGCCATCGACGCGTTCGATGTGCGTACGTTCAACCACACTTGTCAAATATTCTTTTTCGTCTGTTGTACAAACACCTCTGGCTACAGATCCACTATCCGACAAGGTATTGTGCAGACGATAACCCACCATACAATAATGGTTTTCCTGTCCTACCATTTTCTTTAATTGTTCTGCCAATATAGCATAGCTCTCACGACCATAGAAATCATCGGCATTGATTACGGCAAAAGGCTCGTTAATAACGTCTTTACCCATCATCACGGCATGGTTCGTCCCCCATGGTTTTACTCTTTCAGGGTGTACCGCAAATCCTGCCGGCAATTTGTCGAGTTCCTGAAAAACGACTTCTACCGGAACAAGGCCTTCGTATTTGGAAACAATCTTTTTACGGAAATCTTCTTCAAAAAATTCCCTGATAACGAATACAATCTTTCCGAATCCTGCTCTCAAAGCATCGTAAACAGAATAGTCCATGATAGTTTCACCGCCGGGACCTATTCCGTCCATTTGTTTAAGACCACCATAACGGCTTCCCATACCGGCAGCAAGTATAAACAAGGTTGGTTTCATAATATAAATAAATTGGTTTTTAGATTAGTTTTCGGATGTAAAGATAATCATTTTTAACTAAAATGTAACAAACTTCTACAGTAAACAGTAGTCAGTAGTCAGTAGTCAGCGCTCAGAACTTAAAACTTAAAACTCATAACTTTTTAACTAAAAAGTAACAAAAGTCACACTCATTTTTTAGCTGTTAGCCAATAGCTTTTAACCGTTAGCCCTTGCTCGCGCGGCTACCCTCTTTGTCATCCTGACCGCAGGGAAGGATCCCGATCCCCGAGAGACAGGAGATGCTTCCTGTCGTCAGCATGACAAACCGGAATTTAACTAAAATGTAACAAACTTCTACAGTCTACAGTCTACAGTCATCAGCCAACAACTCGTACCTCGTATCTCGTCTACTCGTAACTTTTAACTAAAAAGTAACAAAAGTCACACTCATTTTTTAGCTGTTAGCCGATAGCTTTTAACCGTTAGCTTATAGCCTTTGTCGCTTCGCGCCATTTGCTAATTTTCAAATTCGCTCATTATCAAATTTTCAAATTGTCTATTATAGATAAAACGAACGCCATTCTTCATTTTTAATTTTTAATTCTTCATTTTTTTGTTGTCCTGGTTAATCTGTTATCATAAGGCTGGCATAAGCAAAGATATATTTGCCATTACTGTGTATCAAAAAAACAACATCAGTAAAATTTGAGTAAAAATTATGCGAGCAAACATAGATACCGGATAAACAGTGGCATAAGCAACAGCCGGCTCATCGTTATCTATAGTAGAGTTCACATAAGTAAGGGCCATAGGATTAGCCATACTACCACAAAGCATTCCTACGCTTTTAGCATAGTCTATCTTATATACTTTCATTGCTATAACAGCTATAATAATTACAGGAAGGACAGTGAGTACAAATCCGAATCCTATCCAAATCAGCCCCTCCGTTTGGAAGACAGTCTCAAAGAAATGTTCGCCGGCATCTATTCCCAAGCAAGCCAGATATATAGTAAGGCCGAATTGACGCATCAGTAAATTGGCACTTTGAGTCGTATATGTTGTAAAATGAAACCTTGGGCCAAATGCACCCATTAATATCCCTACAATTATAGGCCCCCCGGCTATTCCCAGTTTAACAGGCAAAGTCATACCGGGAAAAGGTAAAGGTAGCGCCCCTAACAACAGACCGAGCGCAATACCGGAGAATATCGCGATGAGGTTTGGCCTGTCCAGGTGTTTTTCCTCGTTACCAAGTATTTTCGCGACATTATCTATCGATGCCTTCTCGCCTACAACTGTCAATTTATCTCCCATCTGTAACATCAAATCGGGAGAGGCCAGAAGGTCAATACCGGCACGATTGATACGCGTAATATTTATCCCGTAGTTGTTTCTTAATTTAAGCGAACCCAGTTTCTCACCATTAATTTTGCTTTGCGTCACAACAATACGGCGCGATACCAATTGACTGTTATCTATATGATTCCAATCGATGTCTTCTTTGTTCCAATCCACATTTTCCTGCTCGCCAAACAGTACCTTTATATGCTCTACGTCCGACTTTCGGGATATGATAAGTAAATGGTCGTTATGTCTCAGTATTCTTTCAGAAGTAGGAATAGTTACCACCCCGTCGTGCCATATACGCGAGATAACAAAATGCTTCGATGTAAGCTTCATTATATCACGTATCGTCTTACCTTCTATCGCAGGGTTTGTAATGTGAAACTCTCCCACATGCATGTCGTTGTCTTTCTTTTCCGACAATTTCGCCAGCTCCGCCTTTGGTACAAACAACTTACGTAAAAAAATGATAGCCAATATTACACCAATAACGCCTAAAGGATAAGCCACAGCCGTAGCTAAGGCCATATCAGCTATAAGACGGGAGTCGGCGCTGATTTGCCTCAATGCTTGTTGAGCCGCGCCTAAAGCAGGGGTATTTGTTGTCGCGCCACAAAGAATACCTACCATATTGGAAAGGCTTATATTACTGGCATAACTAAAAATGACCGCAAATAAGAGGCCTAAGAATACCACACCCAAAGCCAAAACATTAAGGCGTAGTCCTCCTGCCCTTAATGACGAAAAGAATCCCGGCCCGACCTGTAATCCCAGCGCGTATACAAAAAGAACGAGACCAAAGTTTTGGGCAAAGCTCAACATGTCTTTATTTAAGTCAAGATTGAAATGCCCAATAAGAATACCGGTAAAAAAAACGAAAGTGATACCAAGTGAAATATTCAGAATTTTCAACTTGCCTAATTGCAGACCGATAGCGGATACTATCGAAATGACAATAATAGATAGTACGGAAGGAGATTCTAATACGGCCTCTATGAACCAATCCATAATTCTTTTACGTATTCAAATGCGGATACAAAGGTAAAACAATAAAAATGATTGTATCCATATCGGATGCAAAAAAGTCCGAAGAAGGTGTCAAAAGTAATTTTGCACGATCAAAATATTGCTTTATTTTGTCATTCTGAGTATAACGAAGAATCTTGACCTTCAAAGAAAGATCCTTCACTCCGTTCAGGATGACAACCAACGGTCACAGGAGCGTAGCGTATGTAAATAGATAATGAGATTTACTTTTGACACACCCTTTCCTAAATATCATTTTTTCAAAGTAAAGAAAAATTCCAAGCCTCCCTCTACCCTGTTTTTCACCTGTATTTCACCTTTATGGAATAGTACCGCGTTTTTCACAATAGACAGTCCCAGTCCGGAACCTCCGGTATTACGCGTGCGCCCTTCGTTAACACGATAGAACCGCTCGAACAACCGGGGCAGATATTGCTCTTCTACACCCTTACCTGTATCGCAATAGGAGAAATGCAAATAATCGTCATCTTCCATATAATTAGTTATATTTATATGGATGTGCGAACCTGCATAGTTGATCGTATTATCTATCAGGTTGCGGAAAATAGAATAGAGTAACGTATAATTTCCGTTTATGACCAAATGATCTTTGACTGACACATTTAGTTTGATATCATTATCTTCCAGTCCGTTTGCCAAATCTATCCGAACCTCTTCCAACAGCTGCGACAGATTAACTTTTTCCGTTTTGAATTGGGCAGGAGCCTCTTCAATTTTACTGATTAAACTCACATCATCTATCAGGTTTGACAATCGTATACTCTGCTGATAAGCCCGATCGATAAACTGAGTCTGTTTTTCAACCGAAAGGTCTTGTGAATTCAACGTTTCCAGGTATCCACGCAGACTGGTGACAGGTGTCCTCAACTCGTGGGCTATATTATTTGTCATTTCCTGCTTCAATAAGCGGGTCTTCTCCAGCTTGGTTATATCTTTTATTGTAATTTCAAAACTACGATCATCAAAAACAATTGTTTGAATCAAAAAGGCTTTGCTATTCTTATTTATATGGAAAGTGTGAAAGGTTTGTTCCTTTGTCCTGTTAGTTATAAAATCAATCACAGGATCGAAAACTTCCTCTTTAAGTATTGCCTCCAAATTGAATATAGGCTGATCTACAATAAGATTCAAATATTGGAAGAAGTTTGTATTGGCATATATCTTCTTAAAGTCCGGATCGAATATACAAATTCCCTCGTGGGCATAATGAAAATGTTGAATAAGTTTTTCTCTCTCCGCCTCTATTTTATGTTTGCTTTTTGCCTTTTGGTTTAATATATCTACCAGCTGATTGCCGATATCTCCCAATTCATCTTCGGGGAAATCTATAACTTCCGTCAGCGGCTTATCATCCTTAATTTTTGTCGTTAGCATTTTCAGCTGAAAAATAGATTTGCCAAAACGACCGGCCGCATAATTCAACAGGATGAGAACAATGATAAATAAACCTATAACCGTATAGATAAACAGGTTATCAGCCTTGAGCATTCCTTTTGTCTGTACAGTATATGGCAAGGCTACGCGCACATAGTAATCTTTATAGTTTTTAGCATAATACAGATACTCATGGTGAGTAGATGCCGACATACGTATATTAGAGCCCGTATTTTGATACGACGCGCTACGTATCTCCGGCCTGTCCAAATGGTTATCCAGTTGATTTATATTCTCCACGTCCTTATCGAATGTAACTTTTCCGTCTTCATTTATAATGGTCATGCGGATATCCATTGGCATAGCCTTAGCCAAAATTTGCAGTTGAATCAGGCTACTATCTTTTAATTTAAATTGACCGATATAAGCATGTATCATCTCAGCATAGCTATCCAGCCTGTCTTCCAGAGCTTGTGTCCGTTGAGACTTTTCCTCTCTTTGTTCTATAACTATCACACAAAGAGTAAACAAGGCGAATATGATAAAGAAATAAAAGAAAATCCGTTGCTTATATGTAATCTTCATAATACAGGTTATTAGTTTGGCATATTAAACACATATCCATATCCGGTACGGTTAATAATATAATCACCGTAAATACCTACTTTTTTTCTCAATCTGGCGATATGTACATCTACAGTCCTCTCCAATACTATACCGTCATCTTTCCAGGCTTTATCTAAAATATCGGCGCGGGAGAATATTTTCCCTGCATTCCGGATTAGAAGAACCAGTATATTAAATTCCGTTTTGGTTAGTTCAATCGGCTTATTATCAATATATACGATTTTTGTATCCATATTTATTTCAAGAGTATTTACCGAAATAATACTCTCCTGAACTTCTGCCGAATGACGGGCCGTTCTTTTCAGTACACTCCTTACACGGGCTATCACTTCCTTGATTGAAAACGGTTTTGGTATATAATCGTCACCACCTATCGAAAAGCCCGTAAGCATATCATTCTCTGTGTTTTTTGCCGTCAGGAAAATGACAGGAGTATTATTTCCGTCTTTCCTCATCTGGTCGGCAAACTTAAACCCTGAAATTCCTCCCATCATAACATCAAGTAAAATCAACTTATGCTTTGGGGAAAGGATCTTTGCCGCCTGCTCCGCGGATTCAGCCAGATCTATATCATATCCTTCGTTTTGCAAGTTAAATTGCAATATCTCTCTTATGTCCGGTTCATCATCTACAATAAGAATAGATGTTTTATTGTTTGTTTCCATGTCTGATATCTTTACCTTCGGTTAAATAAATTGTAGCCTCTGCTATATTAGTCGCACTATCTCCAATCCGTTCCAGATTGTGAGATATGGCGTTAATATGTATTATACTTTGTATTTCGGATTTGCTCAATGCTTTACCCGAAAGAGTTTCTTGTAAAGATAAGCTTATTTGATGAAACAGATCATCTACTTTGTCATCTTCCTGTATCACTTGATACGCTGTGTGAGCATCTTCATTTGAAAAAGAGAAAACAGCATTCCTCAACATCTCTCCGGCATATTCCACCATTTTAGCGATCAGTCTTTTTACACCTTCAAAATGATGCGCTGATAAATCAGTCTTTCTCAAGAAGTGAATAATATTCAATAACATATCCCCCACCCGTTCAAGGTTAGTAGTTATATCCTGATAGGTAACTATTTTTCTTAAGTCAGCAGCTATCGGATTGAACTGGAATATTGTAAAAACCACTTCTTCTCTGACTTTAATCTCCAGCCTGTCCATGATTATCTCATTCGATTCAGCTTCTTCATACAACGATTCTATCGAGTTATCCTCTAATAGCTTTGTTGCTATTTGCATCTGTATCAATGCTGTTTTCGATAACAGTTCGAAATCGTTCAACAGCAGTTCGAGTTGCCTGAGTTTTATATTTGTTGTCATATTTTTCTAGCTTTTAGCTATTAGCTTATAGCCAATAGTTTTTGGGTTTATATTATTTAAAGCTAACAGCCAAAAGCTATCAGCTAACGGCTTATCTTAACTGAACACTCCTGTCAGATAATCTTCTGTACGCTTATCATTAGGCTTGGTAAACATTTGCTTTGTCGTACCGTATTCCACCAATTCACCTAAGTACATAAACATGGAATTATCGGATAGACGCGCAGCCTGAGACATATTATGAGTAACAATCACTATCGTGTATTGTTTCTTCAATTCAAATATTAATTCCTCCACCCTATTGGTAGAAATCGGGTCAAGGGCGGATGTGGGTTCATCCATTAACAGCAATTCCGGTTTGAGAGCCAATGCGCGGGCAATACAAAGGCGCTGTTGTTGCCCTCCCGAAAGGAAAGTACCTTTCTTTGTCATCGAATCTTTCACCTCATCCCATAACGCAACATTACGCAAGCTATTTTCAACGACTTCGTCTTTTTCGGCTTTACTCAACTTCAGGTTATTCAACTTGTATCCGGCTATGACATTGTCATAAATGCTCATTGTCGGAAACGGATTCGGGCGTTGAAATACCATTCCTGCGAGCCGGCGAACCTTCATTGGATTCATATCAAATATACTTTCTCCTTTCAGTAGTATTTCACCGGTCGTTACTATATCCGGATACAACTCGTGCATACGGTTTATAGCGCGCAGCAATGTACTTTTACCACATCCCGACGGCCCCATAATGGCAGTAACGGTATTCGCCTTAATACCGGCATTTACCAGATTAACGGCATTTTTACCGGGAGTGTACGACACCGAAACGTCCTTGAGTTCTAAAATATAATTGTTTAAATTTACTGTATTTTCCATTTTTTAGCTATACTTTTTGCAAAAATATTAATACCTAATACAAATAACAAAAGTAGTAAAGATGAAGACCATACCAAATCTGCCAGATTAGGATCGTTATAGAATTCCCATATCAAGAGGGATATCGCACTTGTAGGATCAGTAACGTTCCAATTTATAGTAGACGCACCCAAGGCTGTTACCAAAAGAGGCGCTGTTTCGCCCATCACACGAGATACAGCCAACAGGGAACCTGTAAACAGTCCGCTGAAAGCTGAAGGTAACAAAACTCTCAGAATAACGGTTGTATATGAACCGCCTAAAGCAAGACCGGCTTCTTTCAACGAGGCAGGAAGCATCTTTAAGCTTTCTTCTGTCGAACGTATTATCATCGGCAACATCATAACAGCAAGCGCCACACTACCGGCTAAAGCCGAATAGCCGGACATCGGGATCACTATCCAAATGTATACGACAACCCCGATAACAATAGATGGTATGCCTTGCAACAGATCGCTTAAGCTACGAACCAGACCGGCCATTTTTTTCTTTGGATTCTCCGCCAGATAAATTCCTGTCAGAATACCAACCGGAATAGCAATTACAATAGCCAATAACAGAATAAGAAGTGTTCCGGTTATCCCGTTAAGTATTCCGCCGGGAATAGGGCTGTCGCTTATCCGGGCAAGCATGGCTTCCATAGATGTAGGCGCTACTTCTGTGAATAAGCTCAGATTGAATTGCTTATATCCTTTCTTTATCAGTTCCCAAAGAATCAGGAAAAGCGGTACCATAGTCACACCCGACAGCAGGCAAACTCCGAACAAGAAGGCTCTGCTCTTTGCCAATCGGAACTTCGATGTCGCTGTAAATCCTTTTCTCATATTAATTTAGCTTATAGTTAATATGCTAATTTGCTAATTTGCTAATTGACACATTTTCAAATTGACACATTGACATTACTTGTTCACCATTTTCATTATATACTTAGCCACGAAGTTGATACAGGCGGTAATCAGGAACAATAATAATCCGATAGCCATCAACGAACTAAGTTTTAGACCGCTGGATTCACCAAACTGGTTCGCAATTATACTGGCCATAGAGTTTCCTGTATCGGAAAGCGCCCGGGGTATATTATTCGTATTACCTATCAGCATAGTCACAGCCATTGTTTCGCCCAAGGCACGCCCGAACGCGAGCACATAAGAGGCGAATATCCCCGATCCTGCCACAGGCAGGTTAACGGAGGTTATCACTTCCAAATTAGTCGCTCCAAGACTGTAAGCTCCTTCTTTCAATTCATTCGGCACCATTGCTATAAATTCGGCGCTGAGAGAAGATGCATAGGGTATAATCATAATTGCCAGCACAATGGATGAAAGCAAGACTCCAAATCCCTGATCATTCACTCCCAGATCGATTAAAACAGGTCGCAGGGTATAAAAACCCCACAACCCATATACGATAGACGGTATGCCTGCAAGCAAGTCTACTACCGAACTTACGATAGTCGATATTTTTTTATTTCTGAAATATTCTCCGTTGAATAGCGCGACTGATAATGAGAACGGTATACAGAACAACAATGCCAATATAGAAGTCATCATTGTTCCTGCAATAAAAGGTAAAGCGCCGTATATATCGTTTCGCGAATCCCACTCCGAAGAGGTTATAAATCCGAATCCAAATTCGGAGAAAGCTCCAAGACTTTTACTAATCAAACCATATACAATACCCGCCGTAAGTAATATGATTAAGCACGACGCTATGAGTAATATGGTTTTGAATATTTTATCTTTCATTATATTATAGCTTTTAGCCAATAGCCTTTAGCTGATAGCTCTTACTACTTACTACTTACTACTATTATACGTCATCGACTGTATGATTGCTTTTGTTTTCTCCACAGCCGGTGCAGGAAGCGGCGCATAATGTGTCTTGGTAGCTATTTCCTGTCCTTCGGGGCTGATAATATAATTCAGCAAGCCAACCAATGCCTTGTATTGATCTTCGGTTCTGTTATTATAGCTTTGTTCCTTATAAGCAATAATCCATGTAAATGTACTGATCGGATAAGCTTCAGGATTAGAAGAGTTTGTTATCACTACACGTGTATCAGCGGGTATATCTACATTTGCCGACGCCGAAATACTCTTACTATCGGCCGCGACAAAATTACCCGAACTATTTCTCAACAGAGCAGATGACATATTCAACGCCAAAGCATATTCAGAGCCGATATAACCTATCGCGCCTTCCGTTTCGGCAATGATACCGGCTACACCCGGATTCCCTTTTGCAGAAACAGCTTTTGTTCCATTCGGGAATTTAAGAGATTTACCTGCGCCGATAGCCTCATGCCAAGCTTGATCTACCTTAGACATATATTCCGAGAAAACAGCCGTAGTACCGCTACCGTCAGAACGATATACAGGTATAATGCTCTTATCCGGGAAGGTTATTTCAGGATTGAGCTCTTTTATTTTAGCATCATTCCAATTTGTGATTTTACCAAGATAAATATCTGAGATTATTTCTGAAGTAAGTTTTAAACCTTTAACGTCTTTCAGGTTGTAAGAGAGAACTACCCCCCCTAATGCTGTAGGTATGTGAACAATATCAGCGCCCATATCTTTCAATTCCGCTTCGGACAAGAAAACATCCGTTGCTCCAAAATCTACAGTTTTATCTTTCAAACTGCGGATACCACCGCCACTACCGATGGCTCCATATGTTACGTTGCTTCCGGACTTGGCGTATTCTTTGAATACTATATTGTAGAATGGCGCAGGGAATGTAGCTCCGGCTCCTGATAACGATGCTTCTTTTTTTCCACACGAGCTCAATGTAATAATCATTGCAGCTACCGTAAATAATAATGTTTTCTTCATATCCTTTATACGTTTTAATTTTGATGCAATGTTATTGAGTAATTGCAACAAACAAACTAAGGATGTGTTACGAAATGGTTAAGATTTAATATTTTCTAAAGCCTGCACCCTCTGTAACAGAGTGGGATGTGAATAATAAAAGAAGACGTATAGAGGATCCGGATTGAGATTGGACAAAGATTTGACATGCATCTTCTTTAGTCCTGTAATAAGCGGTACTGACAACCCAAAACCGGCTGCATACGCATCAGCCTGATATTCATTTTTGCGGCTGAGTATGCTGGAGAATATGCCAATAATAAGTGAAACCGGAGTAAACAGAACTGAAAACGCAATCATGCCCAAATGAAAAGAAGCTTCTTTACCTCCCAGAGCAACAGCAATATCCTGATTGCCTAAAAATAAAGAAAGCAGGAAAAGAATTATACCCGTATAACATATAGAGGTAAACACACCCTGCAAAGTATGTTTCTTTTTGTAGTGACCTATCTCATGAGCAAGTACGGCAATAATTTCCCGTGTATCGAGATCATTAATTAATGTATCGAATAATACAATCCGTTTCTTCGCGCCAAAGCCTGTAAAATAAGCGTTTGCTTTTGACGAGCGTTTCGACGCGTCCATCACATATATATTATTTATGGTAAAACCCGCCTTATCAGTAAAAGCCTCTATCGCATCACGCAATTCGCCTTGCTCCAACGGTGTTTGCTTATTAAAAAGAGGGACTATTAAGTTAGAATAAAACAAGGTCGTAAATAAGGAAACTGCCGTTACAGCCACCCACGCATAAAGCCAGGCATATTCACCTAATGTGTTGTACAACCATACAACTAAAGATAGTATAGCACCGCCTAAAATAAATGTGATAAAAAGCTCCTTTATCTGATCGAGCCAGAATGTTGCTTTCGTCGATTTATTGAACCCAAAACGTTCTTCAATAACAAACGTAGCATAATAACCAAAAGGCAATGTTATAATATCATTGATCAGATATATTATTCCAAAAAATACTAATGTAAGGACAATCTCATTACTGACATATTGCCGCAAGTATTCGTCAAGCCAACCAAAAGCACCAATAGACAAGACTCCCAATAAAACAATAAAGGAAAAAATACTCGTGTATAAACTAAACAGGCTACTCTCCTTTTGATATGCTTGTTGCCGGGCATATTCTTCCTCATTATATATACCTGCCAATTGTGCCGGTATAGCCGGACTCATGCGTTTCCGGTTACGATGTGTAAGATATTGCGTCCATAGAAAATCGAGGAGTATGATAATAAGATATATAGACATAGCGATTATTTACGGACACAAAGATACAAAACAAAAGACTCTCTTCCTTTAAATCCTCTTACTATTTGCGCAAGTTAGTAGTTTCGCTCTATCCAATCTTTGTGATCTGTATGTTTAGAATAATGAAGTTATACTGTATTTTTTAAAGTAAAAACATCTTTTAAACGGGAGGTTAAAGCACGAATAAAACCTATTGCATAAAGGCGAACCTTATATATATAAACTAAACAAAAACTAAACAAAACATTATTAATAGTGAAAAGTGTAAATTAAACAAGCTCTTAAATAAATACCCCCTAAAAGTCAATTCTGACTTTAGGGGGCATTAGCACTATATGTTTACAAAACTAATTAAATAGCTTTAATTTCGCTCAACACTGTGTTTGTCTTACGTACAGCAGCAGCCGAAGCCTCGAATTTTTCCTTTTCGTCAGCAGTAAGTTTCAGGTCAACAATTTTTTCCCATCCGTTTTTACCCAACACAACAGGGACACCGATGCAAATGTCATTTTGACCATATTCTCCGTCCAAAGCCACACAACATGGAATAACCTTTTTCTGATCGTGGATAATAGATTCTACTACATACGCCCCCGCAGCTCCGGGAGCATACCAAGCCGATGTACCAAGAAGACCTGTAAGAGTAGCTCCGCCAACCATAGTGTCGGCAATAACTTTATCCAATACTTCTTTGGACAGAAGATCCGACACAGGAATACCTTTATATGTAGCTAAACGGGCAACAGGAATCATTGTCGTGTCGCCATGTCCGCCTATTACCATACCTTCTACCTCGTTAGGGTTACAAGCCAGTGCCTGGCTCAAATAGTATTTAAAACGAGAACTATCTAAAGCCCCTCCCATACCAATGACACGATGCTTAGGAAGACCGGTCACTTTAGATGCCAAATATGTCATCGTATCCATTGGGTTGGATATAATCACAAGTATAGCATCCGGTGAATATTTAAGCACATTTTCAGCAACAGTTTTTACGATACCGGCATTCACTCCTATAAGTTCTTCTCTTGTCATTCCGGGCTTACGGGGAATACCGGAAGTGATAACAACCACATCTGAACCGGCTGTGGCGGCATAGTCGTTGGTAACACCCTTAATACGTGAATCGAAGCCCAATAACTGAACTGTCTGGTTCATGTCAATAGCTTTACCTTCCGACACACCTTCCTTCACATCAAGCATTATCACCTCATCGGCCACTTCTTTAAAAGCAAGTACATTTGCACATGTAGCACCTACATTACCGGCACCTATAACTGTTACTTTAGACATAATAATTTGTTTTTGGGTTATATATTTAATTTGATTAATTAACGTCCTTGTTTTCAAATTGTAAACAATATTATCGACTATACTGTTCAAATCTATTGAAAACCCTAACAAATGTACACGCTTATTCTGAAATAACGAAGTTTTAATATATCAAAATTCTGTCAGATTTATTAAAAAAAGCGAAACACCGTAGCCCTTTTGCCCAACAGATTCAAATCTTTTATATATTTGCAGTCGATTTTTACAACAAATTATGGCTACAGAATCGAAAAATAATAACACTAAAATACTTATTGGAATAATAGCCCTTCTAATTGTGGGTATAGGTGTTGCTGCGTATTTCATTTTCAACCAAAAAGCTCAGATACAAGAGTTACAGGAAGTCAGTATTTTGAACAAGCAGGAACTGGAAGACGAATACGGTCAGTTGTCATATGAATATGAAAAAGTAAAAATGAATCTGAAAAACGATTCATTACTACAAAAACTAACCAACGAGCAGACTAAAGTTCAACGCTTATTAGAAGAACTGAAAACTGTAAAAGCAGAAAATAAATCAGAAATAGCCAGACTAAATAAGGAACTAAGCACCTTACGCCAAGTCTTGAGATCGTATGTAACGCAGATCGATTCACTGAATAGGGCTAATGCACAGCTTCGCCAGGAAAAGAGAGAAATCACGGATAAATATCAGGAAACCGCGCGTACATTAAATCAAGTTTCGCAACAAAAGCAAGATCTGTCGGAAAAAGTTACGCTCGCCGCCAAGCTCGATGCAACAAACATCAGCATACAGGCAACAAACAGCAAAGGTAAGGTTCAAAAAAATATAAAGAAAATAGAGCAATTTGTAATAAATTTTGCCATATCGAAAAATATAACGGCAGAGCCCGGCGAACGTACAATCTACGCGCGTATCATGAAACCCGATGACGATGTGCTGGTCAAAAGCCGTACAAATGTATTTCCTTTCGAAAACAAAGAAATAAACTATTCTATAAAAAGGGTCGTAGAATATGGCGGTGAAGAGACTCCTGTTATCATGTATTGGAATGTAGAAGAATACCTGATGCCGGGAAAATACCGCCTCGATTTATTTGCCGACGGCAACCGTATTGGCAGCAAATCTTTTACCTTAGACGATTAATGACCGCGATAGAAGCTACAAAAGAGCACCTGTTTATTATCCAGGCCCTTTCTGATAAGATATGGCCGCATACCTTCCAGGATATACTCACCGGGGAGCAGATCGGCTACATGATGGATATGATGTACAGCACGTCTTCGCTGGAGAAACAAATGGACGAACTCAACCACCATTATATACTGGCCGAAGACTCAGGCGAATATATAGGATATACTTCTTACGAACTCAACTATAAGGGGACAACTACGACCAAAATTCATAAGATATACATACTTCCTTCTTTACAAGGCAAAGGGGTTGGTCGTTTTTTAGTTGAAACTGTGGAAAAAACAGCTCGTCAAAACAAGAACAATGGACTATCTTTAAATGTCAACCGGTTCAATAAGGCTCTTGATTTCTATAAACGGATTGGTTTTGAGGTAGTAAAAAGTGAAGATATAGATATCGGCAATGGATTCCTTATGGAGGATTTTGTATTAAATAAAGAACTGATATAAACCATTCATAATAAAAGGGATGCCTAATTAGCATCCCTTTCATTCTTTATAGATAATTTATCTTCCTTGTTCTAATTTCAATGTAACTGTAGGTTGATCGCAAACCTCAGTCGGTCCAAAGAATTGAATCGGTCCCGGATAAATAAATTCTGTGCCTATAGCCCAATCAGCGCGGTTAGCTGCGAAATATTTGAAAGGTGCGCCATCCAACTCGACCAGAGCCTTTTGAATTACCGGTTTCATTTTACCATGACGACGCTCCATATTCATCATCATTGTAACAGGCACACCACCCGCGATCCACTCGCTGGCAGGGGCAGTCGTGTTGCGTACGGATGACATATAACCGGTTTTTCCTGCGGCAATTAGGGCAGCAGCTGTATATCCAAGAGAATAACAATAATCGGAATCGTAGTTAGAAGGAATAGCACAACGACCTTCATATCCAAAGAAATGTTCTTGCGCTGCAAATTTGCCTTTATATTTTCCGGCAGTTTTCATTTCCTCTAACTTACTACCAACCATTTCAGCCAATAGTTTTTCTGTTTCGATAAGGGAAACCTGAACATTTCCGTGAGGGTCACGATCCAAAGTCAACTGGCGGGCAACTCCCGACGGAAGGCTTGCAAATATTTTAGCATTACCGGCAGATAGATTTTTTTGAACATATGCCAACTGATCATCTTTCGGAACTGCATTAAATTCACGTTGATGATGTGCAAGAAAATCATTCAATTCGGCAATCAATCCTTTCATAGCAGGAATAAATTCGATCAATCCCTCCGGAATAAGGACTGTACCAAAATTGTTTCCGTTTTCGGCACGTTTAGCCACAACATCTGCAATTTCCGATACAACATCGTCCAAAGAAAGCTCTTTAGCTTCTACTTCCTCCGAAATTATACAAATATTCGGTTGAACCTGAAGAGCACATTCAAGCGCAATATGAGATGCCGAACGTCCCATTAGTTTAATGAAATGCCAATATTTACGGGCAGAGTTACAGTCACGTTGTATATTCCCGATAACTTCCGCATAAACCTTACACGCTGTATCGAATCCAAAAGAGGCTTCGATCATCTCATTTTTAAGGTCACCGTCAATTGTTTTAGGACAGCCGATAACCTGCACTCCTGCATTGATTTCTTTATAATATTCAGCAAGTACGCAAGCATTTGTATTCGAATCGTCTCCTCCGATGATAACTAATGCTTTTATATCAAGCTTCTTTAATATTTCAAGCCCCTTATCAAATTGTTCTGTCGATTCCAGCTTTGTACGACCCGAGCCAATAATATCAAATCCACCTGTATTACGATATTCGTCTATAATATCGGCAGTTAATTCTTTATAATCATGGTCAACCAAACCTCCGGGTCCCATAAGGAAACCGAACAAACGGCTGCTGACATTCAAATTTTTGATTCCGTCAAAAAGGCCGGCAATAACATTATGTCCACCGGGAGCTTGTCCACCTGACAAAATCACACCAACGTTGATAGCCGGCAAACTCACATGCTCTGAACTTTCTACAAATTTAAGAATAGGCATTCCGTATGTATGCGGAAATAATTTTTTCACCTCTTCCTGATCTGCCACAGACTGTGTAGCTGCTCCTTCTTCAACTTTTACAGAACCGTATAACGCTTTTGGCATTTTAGGTTTGTAAGCAGCTCTTGCAATTTGTAACGCACTTTTTTTCATTGTTTTTATTGATTATATATTTTAATAAGTCATTTTCTCAAAAAGGCATGCAAATTTCGTCATTTTTTTTTACATAAAAAAGAGTTTCTCTTTCTTATAGAATCCTATTTTTATCATTTTACTCTTTTTTTTGCTTTTTTTCTTCATTTTTAGTTTTTTTTCTTACTCTTTTCTTCTCGCAAAAATATATTACATCAAAAATAAAATCTCCACCCTTCAATTATATCATTTTGTCACAAAACAAGCCTAGAATAACTTGATAAATCATATACAAAACGAAATATTAACCATATTTAACCATATAAACATATCATTTTGATACATTTTATATATTAAATCATTAAAATACTGATTATCTTTGTCGCATTAAAAAATTAAACCATCAAAATTATGAACGCAAAAATTTTACTTTCGTTTTTATCAGCAATATTGCTATCAATAAGCGCTTATGCTTACAATTCTGAAACTATTGTTCTCAGCAACATAGAGAATACAGAGAATGGCTGCATTAAAGAATTTTTATTTTGTGACAAAGAAACCAATGCGCCTATCAGTAAAACTGTATACAACTATGATGCCGAAGGACGGATGCTTGAAAAATCCATGTACGAGTGGAATAGTTCGAAAGGCTGGGTAGGCCTTCATAAACTTGAATACAATTACGAAGTAAGTGATTCTCCGGCTACTCCTGTCGTAAAAAAATGGGATAAGAAAAATAATAAATGGGAAAAATAACCGTCGAAGACAATCAATTTTAGCCTATAATAAAAGTCTTGCTCCTGAGCAGGACTTTTTTGTTCATTATCACAAAGTAAATGGAAACCGACAATGAGCATTACCTACAGCTACCAGAAAATAAGTCTGATTTTCAGAAATATAAAATACAAAAATTATCTTTTTAAATAAATTATCTTAAGAGTAAAAAAAATCCGACAAGTATAATATATAGCACCTATAGAAATTATCCTTTTTTTTTGATACTTTTGTATGATTAAAATTCAGGGCTATAAAACGGTTTAAGAAAATATTTTTAACGATTCTGAGCATAGTAGCCGGACTATTCATACTATTGTTCGGGCTAATTAACATACCTGCTATACAGGAATCAGTAAAGAATCTTATAGTAGAAGATCTTAAGAAGAAAATCGGCTCGGATCTGGGCATAGGCAGTCTACACTTTAAGCCATTCAATACAATAGAGTTAGACAGTGTATATGTATATGATCAGTCAAACAAAAGAGTTTTGATTGCCGGCAAAGTTTCGGCTAGTATAGACCTGTTCGCACTCGCGCGGAAAAAGGTGGTTGTAACATCTGCATGGCTTTCTGATTTTGAAGTTAACCTGTCAAAGGATTCAATAAGCTCGCCCCTGAATATCCAATACATCATTGATGCTTTCAAATCTAAAGATAGCATTCCAAAATCCCGGATCGACATAAAATTAAGTTCGGTCAACATAACTAACGGGAAACTTTATTATGATATAAAAGACAGGCCTGTCACCGTCGATAGCAATCGGTTCGACGTTAATCATATTGCAATTTCCGATTTGCAAGCAAAGCTCGCTCTGAAATCTTTAACCCCCGACTCACTGAATATACAGATAAAGAAACTGGGGATGAAAGAAAAAAGCGGATTAGAGATAACAAACCTGCTCTGCCGTCTGATAACTCAAGGTAAAAAAGTATCAGTAAGGGGATTCAGCCTCAATCTGCCGGCATCGAACATCGAACTGAGCAGATGTGAGATAAATCTTACTCCGGCAAATGACACAGCTAAGATATTGGATTACGCGACCTTAGACTGTCTTATAGGGGAGTCGGAGATAGCGCCGCAGGATATAGCGGCATTGGTTCCTGCCCTCAAAAACTTTGATGATAAGCTCTCACTGAAAGGGCATATAAACGGAACCATAGACAACCTTTCCATATCTGACCTGATTATCAATTATGGGAAGAAAATGCATCTTGTCTCCAATTCGGAAATTAAAGATATCAGGCATCCCGACAAAACCTATATTCTGGGAAGCATTGACGAATTAAAAATCAGTAACGCGGAGATAGAAAGTATCATCAATAATTTTACAAAAGGAAAAACAATATTGCCTCCTCAATTAAGGAAGCTGGGGACAATTTCATTTGAAGGAGATATTTCAGGGTATCTGAAGCAGCTCACGGCTTTCGGCAGCTTCGACACAGATTTGGGAGTTATAAACACAGATATACTCTTTGGTTTTAACAATCGAAATGGAATTAGTTCGTATGCACAAGGGAAAATATATACCTCTGATTTCAATTTAGGAAAATTGTTAGATAACAATGAGTTGAATAAAGTATCTCTCAATATTAACGTAGACTTGGAGAAACCAAAAAATTCGAGCATAAGAGGTAAAGCCGACGGAGATATTTTCAGCCTGGATTACAAAGGATATACGTATAAGGACATCATGCTAAATGCCGGTTATGACGGGCTACGCATGAATGGTGAACTAAAAATAGATGATCCGAACGGTCAGCTGAATGTAAGCGGATTATTCGATCTATCAGATAGAGAAAGACCTGAACTT
Organism: Bacteroidia bacterium; assembly: GCA_025999435.1. Classification (GTDB taxonomy): domain Bacteria; phylum Bacteroidota; class Bacteroidia; order Bacteroidales; family Dysgonomonadaceae; genus Dysgonomonas. Next base: position 27,348 of record BNXH01000008.1, read on the forward strand.
GTATTTAAAGCACAAATAAAGAATGTTCAACTTGCTAATCTGAATATTGCCGGGAATATGCAGCATTCATATCTATCGTTCAATGTAGACGCCGACTTTAGCGGCAAAAACATAGACAATGTAAATGGATATTTACGTATTGATTCTATCGACTTTCTAAAAGGTGATAAATTATTCACTATGAATAAACTTTTACTCGAAGCCTCTATAGATTCTATACAAACGCAAAGTCTAAAGATCTCATCCGATTTAGTCAATGGCAAAATTGAAGGCAAATACTCCTATTCAGCCATGGCAAATAGTATTTTGAACATGCTGCAACCTTATCTTCCTGCCCTGATAGAAAAAGAGAGAAAAGAAAATAATAAGAATACTACAAACAATTTTGCTCTTGACTTTACCATCAACAATACAGAAAAATTCAGTCAAATATTTGATCTTCCTGTTACAGTCATCAGCCCTGCAAAAATAGTAGGTTTTTACAACGATGCGCGGGAAAAATTCAAATTAGAATTATTTGCTCCTGTGATAAAAGCAGCAGGAATGAATATCAAAGGGGGATATATACTGGCCGAAAACACCGAAGACAGGCTAAAGACCCAGGTGGATGCGATGATAGTCGGAAAGAATGCAACAAACGACATTTCTATTAAATCTGCAATTCAAAATAATTTGGTAAACACTCATATTTCTTTGCTGAATGACGGGAAACAAAAAGCCAGAGGTGAATTTTCAGTAAACACTCTTTTTTCAAAAAACCATAAAAAACCTTTACAAATAGACATCGATGTGTTACCAAGCCAACTCGTTCTGAACAATGCGATTTGGAAAATGGCAAAATCACACATTTCCATTCAAAATGGAACATATGCCGTGGATAAGTTTAGCGTAGCGACTGAAGACCGGAGTCAAGAAATAAGTATCGACGGGAAATATTCCCCTAAAAGCACAACTGATATATTACAGGCGCAATTGAACAATATAAATCTTGAATACATTTTCCAGACTCTGGCAATTGATGTCCTCAAGTTCGGTGGATTGGCAACAGGTAAACTATATGTATCGACAGTAGAGAACAAACCATATGCAAACACACGGCTAGAGATCACCGATTTTAAATTCAACGGTACGCCTCTCGGAAATCTGAATCTTTTTAGTGAACTGGATGAAGAAACAAATAAAGTTGTATTAGACGGTTTGATAGTCAGCAAAGAAAATAAACGGACAAAAGTAAACGGTACTATCGACCCGATAAAACAAGGACTATCCCTGTTTTTTGATGCAGATAGTATTGATGTCAGTTTCTTAAACGCATATACAAATGTCATATTCCAGAATATCAGCGGACGCGGAACCGGCAATGTTCATTTATTCGGAAACTTTTCAGATGTGACGGTCGAAGGCAAAGCTTTTGTAAAAGATGGTAGTCTAGGTATAAATATGCTGAACACCACCTACAAATTCACAGATACTATCTTCTTGAAAAAAGATCTGATTTATTTTAACGATATCGTCCTTACCGACCAGTACAACAATATTGCGATTGCCAGTGGGAAAGTAGCTCACGACTTTTTCAATGACTTTAAATATCAGGTAGACTTATCTGCAAATAATTTCCTTGTATATAACGTAACCAAAGAGCAAAATCCGATTTTCTACGGGACAGTGTTCGGAAGTGGAAAAGGTTCTATTGGAGGGGATGAACAGATTGTAGACATAAATATCAGTATGAGAACTGAGAACAAGACTTTAGTAAGGATGAATTTCATGGAGGATTTTGTCAATGAATATTCGTTTATCTCATACAAAGAAAAAGGACAGCCTACGGACACCGTTCCTAAAGTAACGGCAACACATACACCTAATCCTATCAAGACCAGTTCGGGAATGGCCATCAATATGAATTTTTATATCGATGCGACTCCCGATGCTATAGTAGAATTAGTAATGGACCCTATAGGCGGGGATATACTTAGAGGATCAGGAAGCGGAGCGCTACAGTTTCAATGGGATACTAAATCATCGCCTTTACTTTTCGGTACATATAATATAAACAGAGGAAATTACAATTTTACATTCCAGCGTATTTTAGAAAGACGTTTTACAATAGAAGACGGGAGCAATGTCCAGTTTAGAGGAGACCCATATCAAGCTACGCTGGATGTAAGTGCGGTATATAAGGTGAATGCCAGCTTGAATGATTTGGACAGGTTATTGGCTACTCAAAGCGGGCAAACGACTATTCCTGTCAATTGTATATTGAACCTGACAGGACCTCTTCGACAACCAAACATAGGCATGGATATTAAATTTCCTGCTGCCGATCCCGAAATAGAACGCCAGGTAAAAAATCTGATAAGCACTGAAGATATGATAAACAAGCAAGTTGCTTTCTTGTTGCTATTATCCAGATTTTATAAACCGGAGGGAAACGCCGATACGCAGGATTCCTCAGACCTGGCGGTTTTAGCCTCTGCAACACTATCGAACCAATTGACTAAAATAATAAGTAAAATAGATGACAGGTGGGAATTGGGCACAAATATAAGATATAGCAACACTAATATAGAAAATACAAACACAGAAATAGAATTAACCGTCGGCAGCCGTTTGTTTAACGACAGATTGCTGATAAACGGGAATTTTGGCTACAGAAATGATGTAAACATACAAAAAGAGGCTATGATAACGGATGTGGATATAGAATATCTGCTCAATAACGCGGGAACATGGCGGATTAAAGCATATAACCATTACAACGAGAAATATTATTATTTAGGGAGAGAATCAAACACTCAAGGAGTAGGTATTGTTTACAAAAGAGATTTTGACGACCTGTCTGACTTATTCAATATACGGCGCTCGCAAGGGCTAAAAAAAGATACTATCCATCCCATACTCCCGGACTCGACAAAGAAAGGAAGCGCCTTGAGCAATTTCATTAAACTGAAGAAAAAGAAATGATATCTGCCACGTTAAATGAATTCGTAAAAGAACATGAAAACGATGATATCCGTGTATTAGCCTTACATGCGACACAATACCCGGAAATAGATATGCAATTGGCTATTAGTCAGATAAAAGGCCGCCAAATAGCAAAAGAAAAAATACCCGGTTGGTATATCAACGAAAAGATTCTGTATCCTAAGCATCTCTCACTGGAACAAAGTTCATCAGAAAAAACAGCCCGTTATAAAGCGACCCTGGTGGCCGGAGATAATATGGTGGATCTGACCGGAGGAATGGGTGTCGATTTCTCTTTTTTGGCAACCAAATTCAAACATGCTGTATATGTAGAGCAACAAACAGAATTGACCGAAATAGCCGCTCATAACTTTAAAGAGCTGGGATTAACCAATGTAACTGTAAAAAATACGGAAGCCCTCTCCTGTTTACAGGAAATGACTCCTGCCGATTTGATCTATATAGATCCGGCACGGCGCGATGCAATAGGGAGGAAAACAGTAAGCATAGAAGATTGCACGCCTAATATTCTCGAACTGGAAAGCTTATTAAGCGAAAAAGGAAAATTGGCAATGATTAAATTGTCTCCGATGCTGGATATCAGCCTTGCCCTGAAATCCTTATCCGGCATATCAGATATACATATAGTAAGCCACAACAACGAGTGCAAGGAACTGCTATTCATAAAAAGAAAGGTAAACAGTGAAACCCGTTATCACTGTGTAAACATACAAAAGGAAAAGACAGATATATTATCCTTTACAAGAGAGCAAGAAGAGGAAACGGCAATAGGCTACAAATCTCAAACAGGAAAATATTTATATGAACCGAATGCATCTATAACGAAAGCCGGGGCATATAAATATCTGTCAACATATTATAAGATAGATAAAATACATCCGAATAGCCACTTATACACCTCCGATTCTTATATTCCGGACTTTCATGGACGTAGCTTTATTATTGAAAATGTTTGCAGTCTTAATAAAAAAGAGGTAAAACAATATTTACACAATATTAAACAGGCGAATATAACGACACGGAATTTCCCCCTGTCCGTTCAGGAACTACGAAAAAGAACCGGATTGAAAGATGGTGGAGACATATTTATATTTGCCACTACCCTGGCCGACGAAAAAAAGGTCTTATTGATATGCAAAAAAGCAAATTAATCCTCCACTAATTGTATTTTGAGCACCTCTTTTGTTGAACTCTCCACTTTAAAGCGGTCATCAGACCGTTCACCTATAATCCAAACAATATTGTCACCGGAGCATAAAAGCCAGGCTTCTTCCTTATCGAACAGGCTGTATTTCTGATCGGTAAAATAATCACTGATTTTTTTCTTCCCTTTCATCCCGAAAGGTATAAACCAGTCTCCCTGACGCCATTTGCGAATAGTCAACGGATACTGTACCTTATCTTTATCCACATACAAGATGTGACTGTTTTTCTCTATCCCGAAGGATGCCTCTTTCTTAATTACATCGACATTCATTTTCAGAGGGTATGCGATAAATGAATCTTCCTGATGGATGGTAAAACTTTCCACAGACATATTATTCCTCTTTTTTAAGATGAAAGTTTCCCTATCCCTGACTAGCTTATGCGTCTCGGAATAAAATATTTTTCCGGGCTGACTAATCAAAGATTCAAAAACCTGCCTGATTGTCGCAGGATTGAATTTGTAAGGAGTGAGAATTTCATATAATACCGCTTCCGGTTCTATATATTGAATTAGTTTTCTTATATCTATTGCATTATCTTTAAAAATATCAGCCTTCACCTGTTCTATATAATACCGATAAACGGTCTCCACTTGAGACAGATTCTCGGCTGTACGGATAATAGCTTCTTTTGCCGAAGGATTGATTGTTTCAAGTAAAGGAATGATATTCAGGCGTATCTTATTTCTTGTATAGAGATCTTCACTGTTTGTACTATCATCGACGTGAGACAATTCCCGATCCTTCAAGTAATCTAATACCTGCTGACGACCGGCAAACAGCAAAGGCCTGACAACATATCCGTTTTGCGGCGCAATACCCGTCAAGCCACGAATACCCGTACCACGAACCAGATTAAGAAGAATTGTTTCTACCGAATCATCCCTATGATGAGCTACAGCGATCCTGTCCGCTAAATGAATAACCCTTAGTTGCTCAAACCAATCGTAACGCAAGTCCCTGGCAGCCATCTCGATAGATACAGAATAAATTGCAGCGTAAGCCTCCGTATCAAAATCTACCCGCTCATATTTGAGTTTATATCTGTCACATAATTCTTCTACGAAAAAGGCATCCCGATTAGACTCTTCCCCCCGCAAATGAAAATTGCAATGAGCTACTATACATTCATATTTCAGAGAGTGCAATATATCCAATAAAGCTACCGAATCGGCGCCACCACTCACTCCAACGATTACTTTAGCTCCTTCTTCGAGCAGTTGGTGTTCCGAAATATATTGTTGTACATCAGATATGTTCATATATAACAAATTCTTACTGGTAGGTAAAGGTACTCTAAATAGAGATAAAATTCACTCAAAAATATCTTATCAGCTTCATTGATTCATAAAAATTGTTATATTTAGACTTGGATTATAAATTTATAACGAGATGGATCTAAAAAAAGGATATTCAGAGGTACAAAAAGGTGAAACAAAACGCTATTGCCAGTTTTTAAAACTCAACCCCGACACCTTGGAGCAATACAGATATTGGCACGACAGCAAAAACATTTGGCGCGAAATACCGGAAGGTATACGCAAAGCCGGCATATTGAATATGGAGATCTATGTTGTAAATGATTTAGCGTTTATGATTATAGAAACACCCTCCGGTTTTGTCTGGGATGAGGCCTTCGGCCGTCTGGCAACTTATGAACGACAAGCTGAATGGGAAGAATTTGTCGCCAAATTCCAGGAAGCGGGTGAAGGTAAACGTTCGGAAGAGAAATGGCAACTTATAGAGCGTATATTCTCTTTGAATGAGTCACTAAAACGCTGATTACTTTTTCGACGTAATTATTATTGTTCCGTACTTACCTTTATCTCCATACATTTCAACGGATGATTTTCCTTTCAGTACGCTTATCGACTCTATTTTATCCGGACTGATAAGTTTTATGGCCTCCGGAGAAATCTCCTTACCATCAAGGATCATTAGCTGTTTACCGGTATTCAGATCTAAGACCTGTACATTTTCTTTAACGGCAGTTGTAGAGCCGGCGCTGTTTTTTGCTTGCTTCGTATTTATCAGGATAACCCCGTTTTTTGCTTCTTCTCCATAAAGCTTTATCGCGGCGGCATCTTTCAGAACATTGATGTTATCTATCTCATCAGGATTGAGCCCCTTCATCTTTCCTAAATCAGACTTTTGCCCGTCGATAAAAACAAGAGGTTTCGCTTCATCGACAGATACATCTCCTGAAACAGAGAACACTCTTATTGCGCGTTTATTTGGCGTATCATTGCTATTCGTCGCATCATCTATATTATCCCGTTTCCCAATCTTTGTGACATAAACTACCGAACCTTTCGTCTCAGGAATTATCGTATCCTTTTTTGTGGAGAAACTATATTTGAGATTTGTTGACTCGTCCTTTTCCTGTATTTTTTCAGTATCAAATTTTTGTGATACAGTTACAGGCAAAGATTCTTGTACTACGTAATTAGGTTCTGCCGAAGCCCATATGAAAAAACCAAATACCGGAAGAATAAGAAGCGCCGCTATTCTTTTCCAAGGAGAGCTTTTTGTCCTTTTCATCATTGCCAGCCGGTTCGACGACTTACCATAGTTAAAAGAATTAGAAAAGGAGAAGACTTGTCCCTGAAAGCGTTGATTGATAAGTACAGCTTGGTACACAGCAGGAGATGTACCTGAATCTATTACTGCTTTATCGGCTAAAAATTCATGGTTTTCCTTCAATAGCTTAACATAAATCCACGTGAAAGGATTGAACCATTGCAATAGAAGTACGCACTCGCTGCAAAACAAATCTATCCAGTGTTTCTGGTCAATGTGTGTTACTTCGTGCTTCAGTATAAGGTCTTTTTCTACATTACTCAGGCTTTTTGTATTGATCAGGATGTAGTTCAATATTGTAAAAGGGGATTTAATATCTATATTTTCAACTATCTTGAAGTAGCCGGAATCTGATTTCACCCCAGCCCTTATCAATCTGTTCAGCTTCACATAAGAGACCAGATTCCGTATAGTCAATATGGCGATTCCGACAATGTATATTAAGAAACATATACCCCATATATTTACAGAACTACCTTGCTCTAAAGCGACGTTATTGTTAACTTCAGATATTACAGGCCCGGCAGTAACCATAGGAATCACAACATCATAAGTATAATGTATAGAAGGTATTATAAAAGAAGCAAGTATTCCTGTTATTAAAAAAGCCCTGTTGAATTTGAAAAAAGTAGCAGGCCTGAGAAACAAGGTGTATATCACCAGGAATAAGCCAAGGCAAAGCCCTGATTTCAATATATATATAATAAATTCTTCCATAACTATTCCGTTTTATCAGTTTGTTTGTCATCCAGCGCCTGGCGGGTTTCTTCGAGTAGATGATCCATCTCCTCTAACGTAAGATTGTTTTCTTTAGCAAAAAATGATATCATAGAAGAAAATGAGCCGTTGAAATAATCCTTTACAAAACCGAGTAATTGCTTCTTCGAGTAATCTTCTTTTGCCACAAGGGCTTTATATATATTCAGTCTTCCTTCGGAACGGTGAGTTACAAAGTTTTTATTCTCCAAAATGCTCAATACTGTCGCAATGGTAGTACGTGCCGGCTTTGGATCTACAAATTCCTTCAATATATCCTGAACCGTACCTTCTTCCATCGTCCAGAGAATTTGCATTATTTGCTCTTCGGCTTTAGTTAGTTGCATATCCATTAGTTATATCTATGAAACAAATATATGTCTATTTTATTAGACTATATGCATTATAATTACTTTTAACTAAAATGTAACAAACTTCTACAGTAAACAGTAAACAGTAGTCAGTAGTGAGCGCTCAGAACTTAAAACTTAAAACTTAAAACTTAAAACTCATAACTTTCTATCATGGCTTAAAGTTTTAGAGGTATATGAATACTGATATTCTCTTCAAAAGAATTTAGCCTGTCCTTTTCTCCGGCCAGCCAGATAACATCTTCTTCCTGAAATACAATATTAGGTGTTACGTTGATAATAGATTCACCGTTCCGGTCTATACCGATAATCATACATTCGGTTCTTTCGCGTATGTTTGCTTCTGCTATTGTTTTACCAATAAGCGAACATTTCGGTTCAACAATAAACTGGGACAGGCTTATATGATGTTGAGCCTCTTCCTCCATTTGGGATATCAGCGCTTTTTTATCTTCCAAAAACTGAGCTAACTTTTGCATTTCTTCGTCCGATCCCGAAACAACCAGTTTGTCGAATGGATAAAGACGTTCATTGCCATCAGGGATATTTATCTTTTTACTGCCTCTGATTATCGTTATCACATTTACTCCTGTTTGTTGTCTGAAGTTCAACTCTTTAAGCGAATAACCTATATTAGGTGAAGATTGGGATATTTCGAACTCTTCTATATGTATATTTTTAGAGCGAAGGTCGTTAGCAACAGTCGGTAATATCGCGGCCTTTTTCTCATCCAACATCTGTTTCAGGTTCAGATTCTCAAGAAAGCGCGCTTCTATTCTTCGCGATTGCGCCTTAAATCCTTGAGAGAAAATAATAAGAGTTACCACAACCAATGATATAATAACCATCAAAACTGTCAACCTCGGAAACAAAGGAATGAGGACGAGCAATATAAGGGCCAGGCATAGAATAATCCGGAAAACAATGAGTGAGACTAATGCACTCCTGTTCAGACGATTATCCTTCCATAGATTCTTAAATTCCTCGGAACGGTTCCTCTTCATCATAATAGCTCGTAAGAATGGAGCCATCAGCGTGAGTGTAATCAAAGCAGCCAGTATATTCCCCCAAATACTTCCCGGTACATATTCCACGATATAAGGGTTTATAAAATTCTGGAAAACAAGGAGTATTGCTATACAGATCGCCGTATATATAGCAACCAGTTTCAATATACTTTTCAGCAAACGATTCCAATCGTTTTGTTTATTTACAGTATTGTAGCTATTCGCGGTATATCCTAGTTTTAGTTTTTCCCATTTTTCGGGTATATGTTTTTCCATCCGGTTAAATACCGGTTCAGCCCACCTTATACAATACGGCGTCGTAAATGTTGTTACCACTGATACTGCCACTATGATCGGATATAGAGATTCCGTTATCACCCCAAGGCTTACCCCAAGAGTAGCAATAATAAAAGAAAATTCCCCTATTTGCGCCAAGCTGAAACCTGATTGTATGGCAACCTTAAGACCTTCACCGGAGGCCAACACACCAACTGTTGCAAACATTATACGTCCTACCAACACAACCAATGTAAGTATAAGTACCAATATCCCGTATTCTGCAATAACAGCAGGATCGATCATCATACCTACCGAAACAAAAAACACCGCGCCAAAGAGATTTTTAAGCGGTTCTATGAGATGTTCAATGTGTTTTGACTCTACAGTTTCGGCTAATATAGAACCCATGATAAAAGCGCCCAACGCGGCTGAAAATCCTACAACAGTAGCAAAGTATACCATCCCCAGACAAAGACCGATCGCTACAATCAGCAAGGTCTCATCATTCAGATATTTTTTTAGTTTTTTCAACATGGTAGGTATCATATATATGCCTACAACAAACCATATCAGCATAAAAAACAGCAGTTTGATCACACTATTGGCCAACTCTCCACTCTCGAAATGCTTACTGGCAGCGAAAGTAGTCAGCAATACCATCATGATGATAGCCGCAATATCTTCGACAATGAGCATTCCAAATACAATACCTGCAAATTTTTTCTTTTGCAATCCCATATCATTGAATGCCTTGATTATAATAGTGGTAGAAGACATAGACAACATACATCCTAAATAAATACTATCCATCGTTGTCCAATCGTTAACCAGATTGGCAATAAACAGCTCCCCTGCCAAATATCCGACAATTATCATAGACCCCAGATTGATCAGAGTAGCGATGGATGCTTTGCCTCCCACATCCATCAGCTTTTTAAAGCTAAATTCGAGTCCTAATGCAAAAAGCAAGAAAATGACACCTATTTCGGCCCATATACTTACATTTGCCATGTCGGATATTTCGGGTAAGGTTTTGAAGACTTCATTTACTTTTTCGGGCGCTAATCCGCTTATTTTGATAACCGAACTTTCTATAAATTTCTTAAAATGCAAACCGGCTATAAATCCGGCTACTATATAACCTAATACCACAGGTTGTTTCAGCCATTTGAATATAATAGTAATGATGCCGGCAGTAATTAATATAATTGCCAGATCGCTTATAAAATCGGGTAAATGAGCCATATATATTTAAATTTATTATTCGTTTTTATTAGAAAGTGTTGCCCGGAGACGTTTTTGGGCGGTTAAAAATACCGAAAAAAAATGGGTTATGAAAATAAAATAACAATACGGTTGAGGGGCAGAACAAAAAAACACTTTCTTATGACCTGAAAATTAATGTCAATCAGTAGTTAAAGTAGTCAAGTAGTTATCAGTTGCTTAGCAACTTGGAAGTTAAAAAGTTCTGAGTTTTAAGTTTTAAGTTCTGAGCACTCACTACTTACTACTTATAACTACTTGACTACTAATGCGGATATAGAACTAAAAATTTACGGAAACAAAGAGAAAGCAACCGGATTAATTTGCCTACCTTCGGAGAACAAATTAACGGATATTGTTCTTACGAAATCAGGATATGATTACCATATAGAAAAAGGACAAATTCAAGGTATAAACTATATGATTAACAGGTAGAATATGAAACTCGGCAAAATTTTCCTTTTCCTATTTACTTTTTCAGTAATAAACCTTTTCGCACAAGATAAACAAAACGAATGGCAATACTATTTTGATAAACCCGCTACTATTTGGGAAGAATCTGTCCCTCTGGGAAACGGACGCATCGGCATGATGCCGTGGGGCGGTATTGAACATGAACGGATCGTACTGAATGAAATATCCATGTGGTCGGGAAACAAACAGGACGCGGACAATTCCGATGCGTACAAACATCTAGGCGAGATAAGGAAACTATTGTTTGAAAAAAGAAATAAAGAAGCACAGGAACTGATGTACAAAACTTTTACCTGCAAGGGAAAAGGCAGCGAAGGGATAGACTACGGCCGGTTTGAGAATTTCGCAAATCTATATATAGACTTCATCTATGCCGAATCATCCGAACCGGTTCAATACAAAAGGGCTTTGGATATGAATAATGCCTTGTCCACTATATCTTTCACTAAAAATAACATTGAATATAAACGTGAATATTTTACATCCTTTACTGATGATATAGGCTTAATCAGATACACGGCAAATAAAACAAAGGCGCTGAATCTTAAAGTTTCACTTCAACGTGATGAAAACTTTGAGACTTATGCCAGCGGGAACATTCTATATATTTACGGACAGCTGAGGGCCGGAGAAGGTTATACCGGAATGAAATATATGGGAATGGTAAAGATAGCGAACAAAGGAGGTAAATTATCTACCACAAATAAGGAAATAAATGTAGAAGATGCCGACGAAGTGACTTTATTTGTTTCTATGGTTACGGATTACAACAACGCGAACTACGAAAGACTGGTATCCGGCTTGTTGAATAACGCAGGTAATAATTATGAAAAACTAAAGAAAAATCATATCGAAGCATACCAAAGGCTTTTCAACCGCGCAGACCTTACTTTAGACAAAAACAAAAATTCCGGGCTACCGATTGATAAACGATTAGAAGCCTTTGCGACAGACAAAACGGACTACGACCTTGCCGCCCTGTATATGCAATACGGACGTTATCTGCTGATATCATCTACCCGCCCGGGAAATCTGCCGCCTAACCTGCAAGGATTGTGGGCTCCGCAGATAAAAACGCCATGGAACGGAGATTATCATATGAATATTAACCTGCAAATGAATTTATGGGGTGCTGAAATGTTCAATCTTTCGGAATTGCATATGCCTACTATAGAGTATGTGAAATCACTGGCAGAACCGGGCGGCAAAACAGCGAAAATATACTATAACAGCCGTGGATGGGTCACACATATCCTCGGCAATGTATGGGGATTCACATCTCCGGGCGAACACCCGTCATGGGGCGCGACCAATACGGCGGGAGCATGGATGTGCCAGGATTTGTGGGAACATTATGTCTACACACAGGATATTGAATACCTGAAATCTGTATATCCGACAATGAAGGGCGCTGCCCGGTTCTTCGAAGATATGCTGATAGAGGACCCCAACAACGGCTATCTGGTGACAGCGCCGACCACTTCCCCCGAAAATGCTTATAAAATGCCGAATGGGGATGTAGTAAGCATCTGCGCAGGATCTGCAATGGATAACCAAATTATCCGTGAATTATTTACCAATGTAGAGAGTGCTGCCAACTTGTTGAATGTAGATGAAAAATGGATCAAAAATATATCTTCAAAAAAAGAACGCCTTGCCCCTACTACAATTGGTAAATACGGACAAGTAATGGAATGGCTCGAAGACTATGAAGAAAACGAACCGCATCACCGCCATGTATCACAACTCTACGGATTATACCCCGGATATGAGATGACATACGAAAAAACACCCGAACTGATGGAAGCTGCCAAAGTCAGCCTCAACAGGCGTGGCGACCAGTCCACAGGTTGGTCGATGGCATGGAAAATCAATTTCTGGGCACGGCTCAAAGACGGGAACAGGGCTTATAAACTTATTGGCGACCTGCTAAAACCCGCAAAAAACAACTGGGGCACCTATCCCAATCTGTTCAGCGCACATCCACCGATGCAGATTGATGGCAATTTCGGAGGTTCTGCCGGAATAGGTGAGATGCTTCTTCAAAGCCACGAAGGTTTTATTGAGTTGCTTCCTTCCATTCCGGAAGGTTGGAAAAACGGTAACGTAAAAGGAATGAAAGGAAGAGGGGGCGCGGAAGTATCTTTTGACTGGCAAAACGGAAATATCCGGGATATAAACTTAAAGGCTGATGTTGATAATAAATTTATCGTCAAACTACCTGAAGGAAAACCGGAAATATCAGGAACAAATAATTACCGGATAGAGAACGGAAAATTATACCTGACATTAAAGAAAAACGACAAAGTAAAAATAAAGATCAAGTAGGAGCAGACCTATATACGCGCCTGTTTTATTTGGTGGACACATAGGTTCGCCCCTACAACACAAAATGCGTCAATAAAACATTAGGATACAACCACTTTTACAATGTTAATAAAAATCGCATCCGGTTTTCTTGTTTTATTAATAAAATTCATATACTTTTGCACTGCTTTTGAAATAAAGTATTTAGGTATTGTCTCATGGTGTAATGGTAACACAACTGATTTTGGTTCAGTCGTTCAAGGTTCGAATCCTTGTGAGACAACGGAAATCTCTGTAATCAATTGATTTACAGAGATTTTTATTTTTACAGTACGGTTATTAGTACGGAATTAGCTTAAATATTTACCCTTTATACATATGATAGTAATGATATACCGTATTAATCGAATACACCTCATATTCATTATCCGCAATCCTGTCGAATTGCTCATCTGTACTATCCCTGCCATATTTCGGATGCTGTTTGCTGATACGGTGGTATAGCTCCCTGCCCTTTTCCCCAAATTCACAGTACAGGGCGCAACCAATTTCAAACCATTCCCGATAAGACGGGGCAATATCTATATGGTTGGTCTCTACATTAGTCATGAGTTTCTGTAATTCAGGGTCGTCAATATCAGTCTTTTCCATAGGACGGTCTTTCACCTCTTTTTCTTTGGTGCTTGTGTACGGTATTGCATAAGGGTTGATATATGCGTTCCTGTCATAGCAGTATATACGCAACCTCGACACATCTATACAACTTTCATCTATCCGTATGCCCAATTTCATAAAGTCATCCTGCAACGCCCTGAAATGCTCCCTGTGTCGGTCGGGCTGTGCAATCGGGATAATACAGCTATAACCCTTCCCGCTAAGGCTATGCCCCAAATAGGCGATGTTGTTCATATCCCTTAACAGGGTCGGTACCTGCTTCAACACATCGGGAGTATTCCCCTTTGTATCGTTTTCATCTTTCTTTTGGTCGATGTCAATACAGATTAATCCCGAATGGATGTAACTGTCGCTCATGCTTCGTTTATTATGGAATTGAGCCGATACGGTGACAGCAGGCAGTTTCTTCTTATCCTCTTTATATGTCGGGCTTATCCTGATGGCTGCCATGTCGATATTTTTTCTCTCTGTCGTCAGGAACTCCAACAGGCTTATATCTTTCGGAATGGTATTTTCCACACTGTCGAACAGGCTGACAGTCTTATCCAATACATTCGGGGTCACGACTGCTTTGCGATACTTTACATTGCTCCTTTTCAGTTCATTCTCAAACAGTGTATTAAATTCAGTTGTATCAGGCTCTGTTTCAAAGCCTGTCATTTCTTTACAGAAATCAAACTTTTCAGTATTCTCCCTGTCATTCGGATAGGAATTGAACAGTTCTATCCTGTGGCTGTTCCTTATAGCTTGCTTCATGGTTTCCATATTATCATTGCCTGTTGTATCCTCATTATTCGTTTTGGTATCAGGCGGGGCGGGGCTGTCATAATCCGTCTCCATATAATTCCCGCTTTTGATGTCGTACTTCAAGCGACAATCACCGATACAACCCAAATTCTTGAACTTGACTTTCTGAACGTCTATGATGGTTTCGTTCGTTGCAAAATCCCTATGGACTGCCAAGCAGTAATCAGCTTTGTTTGCGAAGTTGGCGGAACCATTAATGTCGTAATAGGTCGGTATCTCCATAACCCCGTCCTTATTCCTGTTCATCTTGCGTGGATGGGCTACCAAGTGTATCAGTATATTATGCTGTTTCCCGAAATTTCCTAATTTATCCAATAACTTACTGATATACTCAGTCTCTGTCAGGCTTGGCGGTCGCTGATGCTCTAACCTGTTGAAAGGGTCTATAACTAAGATTTTTATATCTTCTTTTATTATGTAATCTGTTGCTATATTCAGTATATCATCAATCGTACTGACAGCTTGGTAATCCATAAAGAAGAAGCTTGACACTATTTTGTCAAATACCATATGCAATTCTTCTTCCGATGTACATTTCCTGTTGAATGGCTTATTTAATGTCTTCGATGCCAATTTCTCAAAGTGTTTGGAGACAGGGTAGTTCTCAGGGGAGAAATACAGCGTCTTCCATCCATATAGTTGGTTCAGGCGAAGGCAAACAAAGTCCAAAAATTCGCTTTTACCAAAATTCGGTACACCTGTTATCACAGACAAGCGTCCCAATTCCCACCGTATCAGGTTATCCACTGAGGATAATCCTATATTATTTCCCTGTGGCAACCCGTTTTGCCATAAATCAAAGACACTGCTGAACAGTTCTTCCCTGCTATATACTTTGTTTAAACTATTTCCCATAATTTCGTTGTGTTATTTTTCTTTATTATTTTATTGTACGCACTCTGTATCTGTTTCTTCAATGGTTGGAACAGTGCGTTATATTCCGTCAGGTCTATTTTGCCTTGGTCGTGTCGCTCTTGGATGTGGTTTAATTCCTGAACCATCATGGTCGATTTAGGAATATCCTTATCCCGATTAGCTTTATTTTCGTATTTTGGATACTTTTCAGCCCTTTTCTTTTTCGATACAGGCGCATTATCATCCCGAACCATAAGTTTGCTTATAGCCCCTGTATTGATGTAAAAATAGGTCGTGTCAGATCCTTTACCATTCGGGTTTTTACCTGAATGATATTCGATAAGCCCTTTATCCCGAAGGGATTTCAAGGTTCGTTCAAAAGTGGAGCGGGAGAATGACCTTAGCTCTTTGGTGTAGATTTCCTTCTGATTGTAGTAGTAATGATAGTGACTTATATTGTCTGTGTGATGAATGGTTAAGTCTGCGTTAAAGCTGTTGAGTTTATTCAGCAGGTTTCCGATAACCAACACCTCATTGGTGTCTAAATTGTCGCTTAACTCGTGTACATATGGCGTATATGTGTAATCCGTATTCAAATACGGCTTGAACTGTTGTTGCATGTTTTCTCATACCTTTTTTCCTTTTATTATTTATCCCATACTGGAAAATCCAGCGCGCGTTGACCCCGTGCGCCGGTCGAAGTTGACCCCTTTGACCAAAATATGACTGCCCCCTTGTGCCAAAATAAAAATGACCCCTGTCGACATATTAGCCGGCAGGGGTTTTTT
>BNXH01000009.1 GCA_025999435.1 Bacteroidia bacterium
AACCCCAGGAAGTATCCTATATATTTTTCCTTGATATGATTGGCCTCTGACAAATCTGTATTTGTATCGGTCAACTGTTCGTTCATCTTTTTACGGAGGCTGTTAAGGGAGTTCAACTGCTCGTTTATTTCTTTAATTTTTTTATTTGTAGCAGATTGTTTTTTCATTTGCCTGTATATGAAAATCAGGGCAAAAAGCAGCAAGAGCAATAAGGTTGTAATAAAAAAGAGGTAAAGGCGTAATTTTTGAGTCTGGATATCGTTCTGACTTTGGTAAGATCTATTGATAATTCCTTGTGTGCCGAAAATCTCAGATCGTCTCAGTTTGGTGTTGTAATCATTCGCATTTTCCTGCGAAAAGCGGATATATTTATAAGCCCGGTTTATATCTCCCTCTTCATATAAAATATTTGCAAGATTAGATAAGGCCGCGTTATCCTTATTGGACGTTTCGATGTCAGTAAGGGCAGAAAGAATTAGAAATTTTTTCTGCATAAAAACATCGTTTAGTTTCTGATAAATCTGAAATCTATGAAAGGCAACCAGTGCGTATTTAGGCATTCCAGGCTCGGTAAGGCGCAATCGTTTGTCGTTTAGGGCTAATGCTTCCTGCAATCTGTCCGCTCGTCTCAACAGAGTTTCTTCGAGCCTGAGATATTCTTCCGATTCAGGATTTAGTATATTCAAAAGAGAGTCTTGGTAAGCTTTATAAAGTGCTGCGTACTCCTTCCCCCTTCTTTTGTCTTGAGTATAAAAAGAGAGGCCGCTATATAAATATCTTTGGCATAGGTAATAATCTATGAGCTGAGATTTATCAAATTTTTCTCTGTCAATACTGCTTATTGCGTCCACAGCTTCTTTATATAACCCTAGTGAAGTAAATATGGAAGACAGCTCCATATTTGTTTCGTTTATTCTTTCTTTATCGTTTAGTGAATAAGCTATATCGAGGTTTTCGTTTAGATAATGTATTGTCGAATCTGCCATATATGAATAATATTCGGTAGCAAGTTGCCGATTAATCTGATATACGTTTTTTAAAGACATGCCTTTGTC
This sequence comes from Bacteroidia bacterium, assembly GCA_025999435.1. Classification (GTDB taxonomy): domain Bacteria; phylum Bacteroidota; class Bacteroidia; order Bacteroidales; family Dysgonomonadaceae; genus Dysgonomonas. Next base: position 1,056 of record BNXH01000009.1, read on the forward strand.
CTGTTTATCTCTTTTCAGATTATTTAGCTTCCTTTCTTTGAATTCTATATATTGATGGTGATTCAGTATACTCTTATCTAACGCGTTTAAGAGGGAATCTAATTCGTTGCTAAATAGAAAAGATGAATATAAGCTGAGTAATAAAGTGAGAAATAATTTCATTTTTGAATGTGATTTTTTCTGATAAATGTGGTTAACTCTCATGTATTCAATAGGGAAATGGTACTCAATACAGTATTATTTTTACTCGAAATATACAGATATAAAAATAATAAGCCACACGGGTTTTTGGTAAAATTACAATATTTTCTCAAGGGAGCGCCTTTAGTATTAAAAATATTATACTTAAAGTAGTGCATGGAATAGATTTTTTACTTTCTTTTGTCCAAATTAATAATTAAATGGAATTGTATGAAATATATTTTTCTAATCATTGCTGTTACATTTTCTTTTTTCTCGTGTAATAATAAAAATACAAATAAAGCGATTGCGAACGCAAGTGATTCAACAAATATTCAGGCAGGAGAAGTAAATGACGATTCTAGTCTGTATCTGATAGTAGGAACATATACAACAGGTGAAAGTGAAGGTATATATGTGTACCAATTCGATACTGTATCCGGATATTCAACTTATAAAAGTAAAGCAAAGATAACGAATCCTTCTTATCTGGCTATCAGTAAAGATGAAAAATATGTTTATGCCGTCTCTGAAACAGGTGATGATAAAGCGTCGGCAAATGCGTTTGCCTTCGATAAGGAGAAAGGTGAATTATCACTATTGAATACTGAACCAACTAAAGGCGCCGACCCTTGTTATATCATTGTCGATAGTGCAGGTAAACATGTTGTTACAGCTAACTACTCAGGAGGCAGCATTACCGTTTTTGAGGTAAAAGAAGATGGCTCGCTGGCGACAGCATCCCAATACATAAGCTTTACAGGTAGAGGAGTAGATCCGGATAGGCAACAAAAACCTCATTTGCACTGTGTAACGTACTCTCCGGATGAGAAATATTTATTTGCAAACGATCTTGGTACCGATAAAATACATAAGTTTGATGTGAATCCCAATAAGCAGGGTAATTATCTGGATGCAGGTATACCGGCTGCTTTTAAAGTTGCTGACGGATCGGGTCCTCGACATTTGCAATTTCATCCGAATGGCAAATTCGCATATCTTATAAACGAAATATCCGGCGCGGTTATTGCATTTGACTATAATAGCCATACAGGAGATCTTATCCAAATACAGTCTATACAGGCCGATACTTTAAATGCTAAGGGTAGTGGCGACATTCATATAACCCCTGATGGTAGATTCCTATATGCGTCAAATCGATTGAAAGGCGATGGATTGGCTATCTTCTCCATAAACCAACATAATGGAATATTAACGAAGGTTGGATATCAGGAAACAGGGATTCATCCTCGTAACTTTGTAATCACTCCAAATGGTAAGTTTCTTCTTGTAGCCAGCAGGGATAATAATGTAATACAAGTATTTTTGATAGATAAAAATACAGGGCTGCTGGAAAATACGAATAAGGATATAGAATTGGATAAGCCTGTTTGCTTAAAATTCACTTCACTTCGATAGACATATTTTAATAAGCGACTTTTAATATAAATAATTCTAATCGCCCGTGTTTTATATTTTATTATAACATGGACGGTTTTATTTGTGTGCGAACACATATTTCTGTGTGTGCGCACACTCTGGTTTTGGTTTGTCCACTTTTTTTTTCGAATACTACGCTATTTAATTACTGATTTATTGTTGTTTATCTTTGTTTTATGTTTGTTAAAATCCACTATTTTTACACTTAGTGGAACAAGTGTTGATTTTATGATTAGTTTTGTTGTATCTGAATTGTAAAAATAGTTTTGCAAACATTTCACTAACTTAAATTTTTTAATACACATGAAAAGAAACCTATTTCGAAGGAGAATAGTTCATAGTCTCCTTGTGTGTCTCGCCCTTTTATGTTTTGACATAGGCCTATATGCTCAAAATGTGATTACAGTAGAGGGTGTGGTTGCAGATAAGAATACCAAAGAACCTCTTATCGGTGTGACTGTATCAGAAAAGGGAACGACCAATGGTACAATGAGCGATGTAGACGGAAATTTTACATTAAAAGCCAAACAAGGTGCAGTACTGGTATTCACAAGTATCGGCTATAAACCTGTAGAACATCCGGCTTCTTCCAAAATGAATGTTGTAATGGAAGAGGATTCCAAAACTTTGGATGATGTTGTGGTAGTGGGTTACGGAGTCCAGAAAAAAGTGAACCTGACAGGTGCTGTCGCTGCTGTAGATGGTAAGGATATATCTGCCAGAGCTACTACCGATGTGCTTAGCGCCCTGCAAGGTCAAATGCCGGGTGTAACTGTCTTAAGAAGCAGTGGACAACCGGGATCGGAAACGAGCGGTATGCGCATACGTGGTTTTTCTTCTGTTAATGGGGTTAATGCCTTGGTTCTTATAGATGGAATAGAAGGCGATCTGAAGATGCTCAACTCGGAGGATATCGAGTCCGTCTCGGTGTTGAAAGATGCGGCGGCGGCTTCTATTTATGGATCACGCGCTGCCGGTGGGGTGATATTGGTAACAACAAAGAAAAGCGTTTCGCAAAAGCCGAAAATTTCTTATAACGGCTCATTCGGTATCAACCTGCCGGGCTATATGCCGCAACGTATGTCGCCTTGGGAAGAACAGGATTATATCAATCAGGCGCGAAATGCAGATAGGGGAGTTCCCGAACAAAATCCCGAACAAACATCTTGGGTAGGAAATCCTAATTTTAATTATTATCCGAACGGAGCGCGCTGGACATTCCATGGTAATACCAACTGGCTGGATGAAGGTACAAACGATTATACCACACAAACGACTCATTCGGTCGCGGTAAACGGCGGGCAAGGAAAGACTAATTACTATGTGTCGATGGGCTATTATACCAAGAACGGTATGTTGAAGTATAACTCGGATGATTATAGCCGTTATAATTTGCGTGCTACTTTGAGTACGGAAGTAAGTAAATATTTGGATGTCAAATTGTTGGTTTCTTATGAAAGAGGCGTGACTAACCAGAATCCGGTAGGTTCTACAACTATTTTGTCCCATTTATACAATGACCGTGGCCGTCAGGCTATTTATCTGCCGGAGGAGGATACTAATTATACGAACAATCCATATAGCGCCGATTTGCAGATGAATGTTATCGACGCTATGAAAAACGGAGGTAAAACTACTGGCGAAAACCAGTATTTTACAGGAAACGCGAATCTGCATGTTAAGAATTTGGTGAAAGGCCTGACTTTAGACCTCAACCTGTCGCGGAAGGCTGGATTCTATAGCTATGAAGGCGATTACAGTTATCGTCCGTCTATGGGCCGCAACGGAGCTTTCAGGGCCGGATACGATATTAACAATCCGAACCGTGTAGTCAAAACTAAAAACAATAGCTATCAGGATAAGCTGGAAACCCTGTTAAACTATAATGCCACTTTCGATAAGCATTCGTTGCATATACTGGCAGGCGCGTCTTACGAACAATACCTTAAAGACGAAATATCGGGTACAGCCCGTAACCTGTTATCAAACGACTTTTTCAGCTTCGGCTATTATGATAGTACTATAGCTGGAAATGCAGTGCTGAGCGACGCTATATCACCATGGAAAATGGGATCGTTTTTCGGCCGCGTAAACTATGATTTCGCAGGGCGTTATCTGTTTGAAGCCAATATCCGTTATGACGGCAGTTCACGCCTCGACCCGGACAAGCGCTGGGGAGCTTTCCCTTCGTTCTCTGCCGGATGGCGTGTAAGCGAAGAATCGTTCTTCGAGTCGATGAGAAAGTATGTGGATAACCTTAAATTGCGTGGTTCATGGGGGCAATTGGGTAACAGTACGATATTTGACGGCAGGTATTATTCATATCTTGGTATAATCTCCAACAAAACAGATGATAGCGATACGAATATACTTAGCGTTATGGGAAATCCGGTTTACCATCAGAAAGATATGGTATCGAAGGGCATTACATGGGAGATTGTGACATCTACCAATTTAGGTATAGATCTTACCATATTGAGAAACAGGCTTAATCTGACCGCCGATTATTACTGGAAAACCAACGATAATATGTTGTCAAGGCCGCGTCCGGGCAATATTGTCGGATATCCTGCGACTCGTCTGGCCTATCAGAATGTAGGTACATTGAAAACCCATGGATGGGAAGTAACGGCGCAATGGCGCGACAAAATAGGTGAAGTGTCGTACAATGTCGGTTTCAATATTGATGACAGTCAGAATAAAGTAATCAGCTATACAGGAAGCACTGTTATTAGTAATGGTACCGTGGATATTCTCGAAGGCTACCCGCTTAACACTATATGGGGGTATAAAACCGATGGTTTCTGGAACAGCCGCGAAGAATATCTTGCATATAAGGCTGCTAACCCTGGTTACGAATCATTTAACGATGCAAAGGTAAGTGGAGGTGATACCCGTTATGTAGCACAGGGTAAAGCCGATCATACAATTGGCGTCGGTGGTGCGACTGTTGATAATCCGGGTGACCTTGTGTATATGGGTACTACCAACGGACGCTACAATTATGGTATTAATATCGGCGTGGAATGGAAAGGTTTCGATTTCTCCTGTTTCTTCCAGGGGGTAGGCAAACGTAATTTCGTTGTCAATTCCGCTACGCTTGCTCCATTGGGCAATTCATACGAAATGCCGTGGACTGTTAATCTGGATTACTGGACTGAAGACAATAAAGACGCTTATTTCGCAAGGCCGTACGAAGGGAATTCTTTCAATTACAATCCTGCCGACCGTTGGGTGCAGAATGGCGCGTATATAAGACTTAAGAATATACAGTTGGGATATAAAGTGCCCATTCCTGCGAAAATCGCGTCTCTGAGAGTATATGTTAATGGTACTGATGTATGGGAACATACCAACGCGCTGAAAGTGTTCGACCCTGAAGTCGGCAATAATAAAAATACCCAGTATTATCCATTCTTCCGTACATGGACAATGGGTGTTAATGTAACATTCTAAATAAACGAAAGAAATGAAAAATATATTATTTTTAAGCATCATATGCATAGCTGTTGTCTTCAACGGTTGTGATCTGGATGTTACACCGAAAACCGATTTTACGGACGATAATTTCTGGAAATCCGAAAACGACCTGAAAGGAGCCTGTAACCGTCTGTATGAACAACTCTCTTTTGCCGGGCATGACACACGTGCCGACGATCAGTTTGGTAAAAGTTCTAATGGTACCAGTGCCGGAAGCTGGTCTGTACCCGGGGAAAGTGGTGACTGGTCGGATCCATATGCACGGATCAGAACAGCCAACAATATTATCGAAAAAGGAGTTAATACTCCTATTACTGAGTCTATACGTAATAAATATTTGGGAGAAGCTTATTTCTTCCGCGCTTATTATTATTTCGATCTGGTATGTAAATACGGGGATGTTCCTCTAGTACTCAAGGTTTATGATAGTGCCACCGATCCTGATCTGAAAATGGGTCGTACACCGCGTGAAGAGGTAATCCGGCAGTGTTATTCCGATCTTGAATTTGCGGCGACTTATTTACCTACCCGCGCTGATTTGCAAGGTGTGGCTGATGAATTCGCCCGTCGTCGTGTAACACGTTCATCCGCGCTGGGTCTTATGGTTCGTATCGGATTGCATGAAGGTACAATGCAGAAAAACCATAATTTAGGTAGCGAAACGCAATGGAAAGCCCACCTGCAAAAAAGTATTGACGCTTACAATCTATTGAAAGCCGAAGGACATGAGCTTTACTCTGCCGGAGGAGCGGCTACTTCTTACCAGGCTTTATTCTTTGATGAAAATAACAGTACTAATAAGGAAATACTGTTTGCAAAGGCATATGGTCCTAATGGTGGTAGCGGTTCGGGTTATACCAACCATAGTTATTCCGGCGATTGTGAAGGCAGTTATGCTATTTCCCGCACGATGATCGATATGTATCTTTATGCCGATGGTCTCCCACGGGAAAAATCACCGCTGGTAGTTTCTCCGGAAACATCATTCAATAACGTATTCGGCTATGAGGCCGATGGTGTTACGGCTATTACCGGAGGTAAAGGAGCCCGTGATCCGCGGCTGACTATGAGTATCTGGCGCATCAACGATCCGCAGGATAATGCGACCACAACAATAGGTGATGCGAAAATAGGTTGGATTAACTCCGGTAAAGGAGCATATAAACCTTTCGATCCGCAGCGTCCGCTGGGCTATCAGCAGAAGAAATCCGCTTCGCAAGACCGTTGGGGTGCAAGCCGGGATTATACCGACAGGATTATTATCCGTTGGGGTGAGATGCTGATTTCTTATGCCGAAGCTTTATATGAACTGAATGGTAGCATTACGGATTCGCAATTGGATGAAACAGTGAACGCGTTGCGGGCACGTGTAGGATTTACTGCAAAACTTACTAATAATTTTGTAACAACCAACGGGCTGAATATGCGCGATGAAATACGTCGTGAACGTACAGTCGAATTAATGGCAGAAAATAGGCGTTATGCTGATATTATTCGTTGGAAAATAGCTGAGACAGTGCTTCCTAAGGCTGTTATTGGTGCTAAATTTACAATAGATGAAGCATATAATGGAACTTCGCAGGGAGTAGATCCTAAATTTATAGAGTGGCTTACTAATAGTAGTGGACAAGTTTTCAATACTTTTGTATATAGCGAGCCGGGTGTACGTCTGATCGAGAGGGCCGATACCCGCCGATTCAATGTAGCTAAGGATTACTACTATCCGATCCCAGTATATGATATAGCGCAATCTGATGGAAATATAATACCGAATCCGGGTTGGCAGTAAAATAATAACAAGTTTAAAAAGTTAATCTATGAAAAAGATATTATTTATATGTGTAACGGCGCTTCTGTTTGGTATGACCGGTTGCGAGAAAGACAATATTTGGGGCGACGGGCTTCCTGAAATGGAACATGTCTATTATATTAGTTTCTACAAAACGAATGTCAATACGGATGCGCTCAATTACGAGATTGCAGCGAACGGTGCAGCCCGTTGGCGAATTAATACAGGTACATGGGTGAATACAAATGAAGTGAACATAAGCAGCCCTATTCCGTTGCAATTTTATAGTGAACGGATTCGCTCTTATGACGCAGTAGCTTATTTTTGGGTGACAAATAATAGTGGTTCAACTCTTGTGGCAGGTACGGATTATAGTGTTATTACCGAAAGCGGTACCGTTATTACCCCTGATGCACAGGGCGCGTATGCTGTGACATGGCCGCAAGCCAAGAAGGGTGTGCAAAATATCAAGATTAAGAGACTTACTTCGGCCAAGGGAGTATTAAAGGTAAATACCTTCAATCCTGCTGTTGGTACACCTAATGCGAATGATATTGAAACCACTGTGAATAACAGAACAAATGACTATGAAGTGCGTTTACTGACATTCGATAATAATAAGGTAACAGTGACATTAAATTAAGAATGTTAACAGAATAATCATGCAAAGAGGCAGGACTGGATGTTGTGTCCTGCCTCTTTTTCTTAAACAAATAGACAATGAGGCCATCTTTTTTAAAAGCTACATTTCTTTTATTTCAGTTTCTATTTTTATCTGTAACTGCTTTTGCTCAACGTCAGGAGAAAACCATAAATGACGGATGGCGATTTATGCGGCAAGATTAAGTTTACCGGTCAATCAGGCAAGGCATATATAAATGGTATAAAAATTCGAAAATTATAGTCAAAACCGGGCTGTAAGGCAATTCTATGTGACCGGTAAAGTCGTTTTGAACATTTTTTACAAATAATTGAGCAATTATAGCAAACAATTTTAACAATAGTATTTTAATTTTGTAACATATATAACCAACCAGACCATGAAAAAAATAATCTTATTCATCATGCTTTGTTTCACAATATCCGTAAACGCGCAATGGATGTGGAATACCGATAAGATGAATGAAATAAAAAACGATCTGCATTCGTTTACTTATTCTAACGCATACCGGAGCCTTATCGACGATGCTGAAAAAGCCCTGCAAAGAGGAACTTATTCTGTTACCTTTAAAGAAGGTTTAGCGCCGAGCGGTGATAAGCACGATTATGTGAGTCTGAGCCGTTATGTATGGCCCGATCCATCCAAGAAAGACGGGCTTCCATATATAACCCGGGACGGAGAATCAAATCCTGAGTTGGAAAAATATGACCGGAATCCTCTGGGAAATATGGCTGGTTCGGTAACTACTCTGTCGTTGGCATATTATTATAGTGGAGATGAGCGTTATGCCCGAAAAGCGGTGGATTTGCTGAGGGTATGGTTCCTCAATAAGGATACAAAAATGAATCCTCATCTGACTTATGCACAATTTGTACCTGGAGTAAACGACAATAAAGGCCGCCCTTACGGATTGATCGATACATATTCGTTTGTAGATATGCTTAATGCGGTGAAACTGTTGGAGACGTCAAGTAATTATACATCCGAAGATAAAGAAGGATTACAACAATGGTTCAGCCGGCTCAAAGAATGGTGGCAGACCAGTGAACAGGCGATAGCTGAAAAAAACGGGACAAATAATCACGGACTTGCATATGATGTGCAGCTTGTTATGTATTCATTATTTTCAGGAGATAAAGAAACTGCTTTGAAAGTTATTGATGCATTTCCCAAAGTACGCTTGTTTGACCAGATTATGCCTGATGGCAGCCAGCCTCATGAATTAAGAAGGACACTTGCATACCACTACTCGGTATATAATCTATATTTTATGGTAGATATGGCCGCCATTGCAAAGAATCAAGGGATAGAAATCTATAAGATGCAATCAGCCGATGGCAGGTCGTTATATAAAGCGATTGACTTTCTGTCCCCATATTTGGGCAAGGACAAATCTTCCTGGCCATATAAGCAAATCAGTGGATGGGACGGGGCATTGCAATCTTTGTGTAAGGAATTGTACAGAGTGAGTACGATCGATCCTTCCCGTCAGGATTATTTGCAGCTATATAAAACTTATAGTAAGCAAGGCCTGTCGGATCGTAACCGTTTACTTTATGGTGCAACAGACCCTATCGAAGAAGCTTTTACCTTTGCAGGAAAGCAATTCCAATATGCTTATACATGCGCTGATGATGTAATAGCTAAATCAAAAAATAAGGAAAAGGCTATTCCACGTACTATTAATAAAGATGGAAGTCTCCGTCTGGTCGATTCCCGCGATTGGTGTTCCGGGTTCTTTCCGGGTTCGCAATGGTTTATGTATGCCTATACCAAAGACGATAAATGGAAGGCGGCGGCAGACAAGTACAGTAAGATAATAGAAGAAGAGAAATTTGACCGCACATCTCATGACGTAGGTTTCAAAATGTTCAGTTCTTATGGAAATGGATATAAACTGACAGGTAATGAGTCTTATAAAGAAGTTGTAATTGAGTCGGCAAAAACATTGATCAAACGTTTCAGTGCAAAAACAGGGTTGATACGCTCATGGGATTTCAATCGTAAAGTTTGGCAATATCCTGTTATCATAGACAATATGATGAATCTTGAATTACTGTTCGAAGCCTCGAAATATACCGGAGATAAGATATATTATGATATTGCGGACAGACATGCCGAAACTACGTTGAAAAATCATTTTCGCGACGATTATTCATCGTTCCATGTAGTGGATTATGATACAATAACAGGAAAAGCACGTCTTAAGCAGACTCATCAGGGTTTTTCAGATCCATCGGCGTGGGCGCGCGGACAGGCGTGGGGATTATATGGTTTTACTATGGCATACAGATATACGCAAAAAGCCGGATACCTGAAACAGGCAGAAGGAATAGCCGGTTTTATGTTTACCTATCCTAATCTTCCCGAAGATATGATACCGTATTGGGATTATAATGATACAGCTATACCGAATGCGCCGAGAGACGCTTCTGCTGCTGCAATATCGGCATCGGCATTATACGAATTGGCTCGGTATATTCCTGAAAAGAAAGGTTTGTATATGAAGTGGGCTGATACTATCTTAGCTAATCTCATCCAATATTACGAGACAAAAGTTGGTACTAACTATGGATTTCTACTTCTTCATTCTACCGGGCACAAACCCGGCGGGGATGAAATAGATGTCCCTATCAGCTATGCCGATTATTATTTTCTGGAAGCATTACTCAGGCGAAATAAATTGTGAGATATGTTAGTATTTGAGGGTGTGTCAAAAATATTTTTCACTTTCTTTTTGTCATGTTGAGCGGAGTGAAACATCTCGTTTCTCAGGGTCGAAATCCTTCGTCGCACTCAGGATGACAAAGAGGGTAGCACATTGATAGTGCTGTTCTACTTCCGACACACCCTCTTCCCGCTACAATTTTATTTCTATAAACAAAATATTAAAACTTAAACCTAAATTATTTTTATCATGAAGTATCCGCTTATTATTTGCAGTCTGGTATTTTTATCATTTTTCTCATGTAAAAATCAGCAAAGTAATGAAGATCTTGTAAAAAAAGATTTTGATTTTGCTGCGTCACAGTTGGCTTTTGCAATGACAGAAGTAAATAAGGCTCTGGCTGAGGACAGTACTGCCGCAAGGAAGATGTTAGTCTCTCCCCGTACAATCGAGCCGGACGGCAAACTGAAGCTGGTTGCTTCCCGCGATTGGTGTTCAGGATTTTTCCCCGGTTCATTATGGTACATGTATGAGTATACGAAGGATAAAAAATGGGAAGACGCAGCCCGTAAATATACCGGCCCTTTGGAACGTGAAAAGACAAATGGCGGTACGCACGATATGGGATTCAAAGTATATTGCAGTTTTGGCAATGGATATCGTCTGACAAAGGACGAAAATTATAAAAACATTATGTTGGAAGCGGCTTATACGTTGATAACCAGATATAAACCCAATGCTAAGGTAATCCGTTCATGGGATCACAATGGGGGTAAATGGCAGAACCCTGTTATTATCGACAATATGATGAATCTCGAACTGCTTTTCTGGGCATTTAAAGAAAGCAAAGATTCAACATTTTACAATATAGCAGTTAATCATGCCCATACTACCATAAAAAATCATTTTCGTGAAGATTACGGTACATATCATGTGATCGATTATGATACAATCACAGGTGAAGTCCTTAAAAGAAATACGCATCAGGGATTTGCCGATGAGTCTACCTGGTCCAGAGGCGAGGCTTGGGCTATTTACGGTTATACAATGTGCTACCGTGAAACCAAACTTCCTGAATTTTTGGAGCAGGCAAAACATGTAGCGAATTTTATATTTACAAATGCGAACCTTCCCGAAGACCTTATCCCGTATTGGGACTACAATGCACCGCAAATACCGGACGAACCGCGTGATGTTTCGGCTGCGACAGTTACAGCTTCGGCTTTGTATGAATTAAGTACATACGATACGGAAAATGCCGCGAAATATAAAAAATGGGCGGATACTATACTCGAAAATCTGAGTAAGAACTATATGGCGAAACAGGGAGAAGACAGGGGATTCTTATTATTACACAGTGTAGGCTCCAAGCCTGGTAACTCTGAGGTGGATGTACCTTTGTCTTACGCTGATTATTACTTCCTTGAAGCATTGTTGAGGAAACAAACTCTCGGGCAAACAGGTAAATTGTTTTAATAAGACAAATCTTGAAGTTTAGACAATGAATAAATTATTCTATAAAATAATTTCCATCTGTATCTTTTCCGGTATTAGTTTGTCTGTTTTTTCGCAGATAAACTATTCTCAAAAGGTAAGGTTGAATGATGGATGGGAGTTCCTCCGTGAGGACTTAGGCAGCATATGGGAATCGGTAAGGCCTGTGGCAAACAGTGATGCTCCCGAGGCTGTTCCTTTGTGGTCGAAAGTATCTCTGCCTCATTGCTTCAACGCGGAAGATGGCGTCGATCCGGACGTCAATTATTACGAAGGGCCGGGTTGGTACCGCACCATGCTGGACGTAAATAATCCCTATCCGAACGGACGTATTATCCTTGAGTTTGAAGGCGCCGGACAGAAAACGGATGTTTATATATTCACTCAAAAAGTAGGTAGCCATGTCGGTGGATATGATGAGTGGACGGTGGATATAACGGATGCGATTAACGATTTTTTGAAGAGTGGGGATGCAAAACGGTTCAACGGTAAAATACCATTGTCTGTCCGGTGCGATAATACGCGGGATACTGAACTCATACCTTCGGATATGTCGGATTTTTCTATCTATGGAGGAATCTATCGTTATCTGAATCTGATTTATACTCCGGCAGTATCTTTTACCGGTATTCATACAAATGCTTCTGTAGACGAAAAAGGAAAGCTTGGAAATCTTAAGATAAGCGGACGTTTTTCTAATAAATCTACAGACAACTCTGCGTCTTTAAATATTAAAGTATTCGATCCAGAAGGCAAATTGGTAAAAGAAGAGAATAAAACGATATCAGGCTTTACCGGACAGGAACTTTTATCTGTTGATATAGCCAAGCCTTTGTTGTGGTCGCCTCAGTCCCCGAATCTTTACTCTTGTGAGCTGACTTTATCTTCTTCGTCGGGAACGATGACTTGTAAAGATGTTTTTGGTTTCCGGCATTTTGAGTTCAAAGATAAGGGACCGTTTTATCTGAATGGAGAGCGTCTTCTACTCAAGGGCACACATCGTCACGAAGATCAGGCAGGTGTGGGTGCGGCTATGACCGAAGAGCAGATTATACACGAAATGCAACTGATGAAAGATATGGGCGTAAACTTCATTCGTTTAGGTCATTATCAGCAGTCTCGTATTGTCCTTGAGCAATGTGATAAGCTGGGGATATTAGTTTGGGAAGAAATACCATGGTGCCGTGGCGGACTTGGGGGCGATGTATATAAGGAGCAAGCTCGCAGGATGCTGACCAATATGATTGAACAGCATCGCAATCACCCTTCGGTAATTCTTTGGGGATTAGGAAACGAAAATGACTGGCCGAACGATTTTCCTGAGTTTGATAAAGAAAAGATTCGTGGATTCATGAGCGAGTTGCATAATCTTTCTCATCAATTGGATAATACACGCCTGACCTGTATACGTCGTTGCGACTTTTGTAAAGATATTGTGGATGTATATTCTCCTTCTATATGGGCAGGATGGTACAGGGGCTTTTATACTCAGTACAAAGAATTTACCCGGATGGAAATGGAAAAAGTAAACCATTTTCTTCATGTAGAGTGGGGCGGAGACAGCCATGCCATGCGCCATGCCGAATACGATTATTCTGCAATAGAAAATAGTACTGATAAGGATGCGGCTTATGCCGGAATTGCTAAAGCATCGAAAGCAAAACAAGATTGGAGCGAATCATATATAACAGATATTATAGACTGGCACCTGAAAGAACAGGAAACTATGCCCTGGCTTACAGGAACAGCTTATTGGCCTTTCAAAGACTTTTCTACACCGTTGCGTCCTACCAACCCTGTGCCGTTTGTGAATCAAAAGGGAGTGGTCGGCCGTGATCTGGCATTGAAAGAGGTTTATTATGTATTCCAGTCATATTGGACAGACAGGCCGATGATACATATATACGGACATACCTGGCCTACACGTTGGGGTAAAGCCGATGAAGAAAAGATTGTAAAAGTTTATTCCAACTGTGATGAAGTCGAGTTTTTCCTGAATGGAAAAAGCTTAGGTAAAAAGAAACGTAATTCGCAGGATTTTCCTGCGGCAGGACTGCGCTGGAATACCTTGTTGCAAAGTGGGAAAAATACTGTGAAAGCAATCGGAACAAAAGGTACAGGTAAAGCTAAAGCCGTAGTAGAAGACGAAATAACTTTTGAGTACGAAACAAGACCATTTGGTAAACCTGCCGAAATAAAAGTAACGACATCAAAGGCTGATGATAATACTGTATGGGTAGAAGTTGAACTCAGGGATGCCAATGGTATAGTATCTTTGGAGTCATCGGATTTTATCCGGTTCGAGTCTGCCGGTGATGGACGACTGATAAAGAATCAAGGTACATCTACGGGTTCGGACAAAGTGCAGGCTTACAATGGAAAAGCTAAAATAAAGTTGGAAAAGAATAAGGGCAAATCGGTTGTAGCGGTAAAAGTAGATGGATTGAAAACCGTTTTTGTTACTATCGAATAGGGAATATTGGAATGAAAGTGTTTTTAGGTTATTATATAGTTTTTCTCAGTCTATGTGTATTGCATGTCTCGTGTAATACACATATTGACTGGAATAAAAACGCGGATATTGTTCTGCATGAAGTAATAAAGCAGAATGCTGCGTGGGCATTGGAACAAACTCCTCAGACAATCACAGATTTCAGATGCGAGCGAAGTGCAGGCGGTGTACATGATTTTTATTCCGAAGGAGATTATTGGTGGCCTGATCCGTCAAATACTGATGGACCCTATATAAGAAAAGATGGAGAAACAAATCCTGAAAATTTTATAGCGCACCGGCAGGTGATGATTCGTTTTAGTAAGATAATAGGATCGTTGGCCTCGGCGTATGTTACAACAGGTGATGACAAATACGTACAAGCCGCTTTTAAGCACTTGAATGCATGGTTTGTAGATACCAACACTATGATGGCTCCTAATCTTCTGTATGCACAGGCTATTAAGGGGGTAAGCTTAGGCAGGGGTGTCGGTATAATAGACACAGTTCATTTGATGGAAGTTGCTCAGGGTGTTATTTGCATGCAAAACTCCAGATATGCAGATCCCGAAAGCCTGAAAGCCATAAAGCAATGGTTCTCGGACTATATAGAGTGGCTGACTACCCATAAGAATGGAATAGATGAAATGAATGCCAGGAATAATCACGGAACATGCTGGGTGATGCAGGTAGCTTCGTTTGCAAAACTTACGGGAAATGAAAATGTGTTGGAACTTTGCCGCAAACGCTATAAAGAAGTCTTATTGCCAACCCAGATGGCCGAGAATGGAAGCTTTCCCCTCGAGTTGGAACGGACAAAACCTTACGGATATGCACTGTTTAATCTGGATGCAATGGCAACCATATGCCGGATACTGTCTATCGAAAAAGATAATTTGTGGGAGTATACGGCAGATAAGGGGCAGAATATAAAGAAGGGTATTGAGTTTATGTATCCGTTCATCAAAGATAAATCGACCTGGACTTATCCGCAGGATGTGATGTACTGGAATGATTGGCCTGTAGCACAACCTGCTCTTATTTTCGGGGCTGTTGCATATAATAACAAATCATATTTCGATCTGTGGAAACGGTTGGATCATAATCCGGAGGTAGGTGAAGTGGAGCGAAATCTGCCAATAAGGAATCCTTTGATATGGTTAAGAAATTAAGGAAAAATTCGGGATATTTTTTGCTTTAATAAGATAAAAGGGTTATCTTTGTCGGCTGAAAAAGAAAAAATAATTAAAAACTATTATAATGAAGAAAGGTATTCATCCAGAAAACTATCGTCCGGTTGCTTTCAAAGATATGTCTAATGATGAGGTGTTTATCTCACGTTCAACTATCAACGCCAGAGAAACTATCGAAATAGACGGCGTTACTTATCCACTGGTAAAACTTGAAATTACCAGTTCTTCACATCCTTTCTACACAGGTAAACAAAAACTTGTGGATACAGCGGGACGTGTTGATAAGTTCATGAGCCGTTATGCGAAACGTACTCAACCGAAAAAATAATAATTGAGTGTAGAAATTACGTGACTACGAAATAAAAGAGTCGACCAATAATATGGTTGGCTCTTTTTTTATAATTATCAGGATTGTAACAGTATATTCAAAAAATATCCGTTAAATTTATCAGGTTATTTATCAGGTTATTAATCAAGGAAATTATCATGCTGAAAGAAGAAACACTTAAATTTATTACAGAACTAAAACTGAATAACAATAGAGAATGGTTCGCGGAAAATAAAGCCGTATACGAAAAAGCCCGCGCTGATTTTGAACAACTTGTGGCGCAGATAATACAGGGAATAAATACTTTCGATCCTGAGTTAGGATACCTGGAACCCAAGAAGTGTATTTTCCGGATATACAGGGATGTAAGATTTTCGGAAGATAAATCTCCCTATAAAACACATTTCGGGGCAGTGTTTCGCCCTAGTGGATTGAATAAAACTTCGGGTTATTATTTTCATCTCGATCCGGATGAGGCTTTTGTATCCTGCGGACATTATATGCTGATGCCTGACCAATTAAAAAAGGTTAGAAGAGGTATTTATAGCGATTTTGAGATGTTCAGCTCTATCATTAATGATAAGAATTTTAAAAAGGAATTTGGCGATTTGTATAAGGATGATGATATGCTGAAACGTGTTCCTAACGGATTCGACAAAGATCATCCGGCTGCTGAATATATGAAACTCAAGCACTTTTATGTCCTAAAATCTCTATCCCGGAAACAATTATTGGATAAGGACTTAGCGAACTATGTGGTTGAAATGTATAAACAAATGTATCCTTTAAGCCAATTCTTAAATGACATTTTGTTAGAGGACTAATAGTTATCGGTTAATTACAACTTATTTTATCAAAAAAAACAGTTACACTGAGTACCACTGAGCAGACACTGAGGTTCACTGAGACTAAAAAAACTCAGTGTTTCTCTGTGTCTGCTCAGTGTTTCTCCGTGTCATAAAATATATTTACCGACCTGATTATAAACTATTGAATTGATAAACAATAATATATGATATATTGAAATCTTCCGGTCACTCGTGAATGGAATGAGCCTTTTATTTTTATAAGCAATCTTCCGCATGATAAGAAGATCTGACCAAAGGGCCGCTTTCTACATATGCAAATCCTTTTTCTAAAGCAATTTCTTTGAATCGTTTAAATTCATCCGGATGTATGTAAGCCGAAACAGGCAGGTGTTTACGGCTTGGCTGTAAATACTGTCCTATGGTGAGTACAGAACAGTTTGCGGCCAAAAGATCATCCATTACTTGCAATATTTCTTCTGTTGTTTCTCCTAAACCGACCATTATTCCCGATTTTGACTTTAAACCATTTGCGGCGATACGATTCAATACCGACAGGCTTACATCATATTTGGCGGCGCTGCGAACTAGCGGGGTAAGCCTTTTGACTGTCTCCATATTATGTGAAATGACATTTGGCGCCGCTTGACAGACCATATCTACCAATTCCATTTTTCCCTGAAAGTCCGGTATAAGCACCTCTAAGGTGGTGCCGGGGTTTACCGATTTTATTCTTTGTATCGTCTCCACCCAGTGCGAAGCTCCTTGGTCGGGCAGATCATCCCTATCGACAGAGGTTACAACCGCATGTTTTAGTTTCATCAATTTTATCGATTCTGCTACATTCTGAGGCTCCCCGGGATCGAGAGACAAGGGCCTTCCCGTCTTCGTGTTGCAGAATTTGCATGAACGTGTGCAAATGTCTCCTCCGATCATGAATGTTGCTGTTCCGCGTCCCCAGCATTCGCCCATATTCGGACAACGTCCGCTTGAACAGATAGTATGTAGGTTGTGAGATTTTACGATGTTTTCAGTTTGAGAGAAGTTATCATTCCCTCCGAGTTTTATTTTCAGCCAATCAGGCTTTCTTACATGCTCCATTATATATGTTTAAAATGCAAATATAAACCATCAAAGGTTAATAAATGTTCTATAATGGGTGAAAAAAGGCATAGTACATGACAAAAAATATTGCAAAATCTTATATTGCCCTTACAGGGCGCGGTTTCAGGGGATTTCGTTTTCCCACCCAAGGCGTTGCCATTGGGCTATATTATGTAGCCCCTTCAGGGCATCGTGGAAAGAAAAAGGCTGAAAGCCTGATATATTCCAGCCCGGGGTAACACCCCGGTGAGATGACAGACTAGGGAACCGCACCCTGTAAGGGCAACATAATAAGTCTTTTAAATGTATATAAAATATTTTTTGTCATGTACTATGGAAAAAAGGTTATCTTTTATTTACTGTACAAATTTGTATAGAAAAAGATCTTTATTATTTTTGTTGTAATTTGAACCCTAGACCCCTATTTTAAAAAATTGTATGACTTATAGAAACTTAACTTCTCTTGAAATAGAGAAACTTACCCATCATGGCTGTATTGCCGAAAATTGGGATAATATAACTGTACACCGTGACTTTTCTCCCGAATATATAAAAGCTGTAACTTTCTCGGGAAAAATAAAACTCGGAGTTCTTGAAGAATCCTTTACTCTTCCCGGAGGATTGAAAAAACATTCCGGAATAAATCATGCTTGTTTCCATAATTGTGAAATTGGCGATAATGTATTAATCGAAAATGTTCAGAACTATATAGCGAATTACCGTATTGGCAATAATGTCAGAATACAGAATATACATCACCTATATGTAGAGGGTGAATCTGCTTTTGGCAATGGTGTGGAGGTCTCGGTATTGAACGAAACAGGTGGACGCGAAGTCTTGATTTATGATAAGCTTAGCGCTCATTTTGCTTATATTTTGTCGTTCTATCGTCATCGCCCTGCTTTAATTAAGAAAATGCAGGATATGGTGCGCAGTTATGCTGAGAAGCAGGCCTCCTCGATGGGAACAATAGGTGATGATGTTGCTATTGTGAATGCAGGGGCGATAAAGAATGTCAATATAGGGCATTGTGCTGAAATAGAAGGAGCCCGGCATCTTGAGAATGGAAGTATTAATAGTAATCGATATGCACCTGTTCATATAGGTTATAGCGTGATGGCATACGATTTTATAATCAGTTCAGGGTCCCGTGTCGAGGATGGAACAATGCTTACCCGTTGTTTTGTAGGTCAATCTTGCCAATTGGGACATACTTACTCGGCCAGCGATTCCTTGTTTTTTAGCAATTGCCAGGGTGAAAACGGCGAAGCTTGTGCTTTGTTCGCAGGGCCTTATACTGTTACACATCATAAGTCAACGCTGCTTATTGCCGGTATGTTTTCCTTTATGAATGCCGGTTCCGGATCGAACCAGAGTAATCATATGTACAAGTTGGGGCCTATACATCAGGGGATAGTTGAAAGAGGAGGGAAAACGACCAGTAATTCTTATGTTTTGTGGCCTGCGCGTATCGGGGCATTTTCATTAATCATGGGGCGCCATTATCATAATCCGGATACTTCGGATATGCCATTCTCTTATCTGATAGAAGATAAGAATGAATCGATACTGGTACCCGGTGTAAATCTCCGTAGTGTCGGCACAATCCGTGATGCTCAAAAATTCCCCAAACGTGATAAACGTAAGGACCCTGAGAAGTTCGATCAGATCAACTTTAATTTATTAAGCCCTTATACCGTTCAAAAAATGTTTAAGGCTATAGATATATTATCCGGCCTGCAAAATACCTGTGGCGAGACTTCAGCTTTCTATACATATCAGAGTTGCCGGATCAAAGGTACATCCCTTAAAAAGGGGATAGGCCTATACAAGATGGCTATTATCAAATTTCTGGGGAACTCTATTATTTCACGTTTGTCCAATTGTCCTTGTAGTAGCAATGAAGAAATCAGAAATTGTTTAAATCCTGATACATCTGTCGGATTAAACGAGTGGAGCGACATTGGAGGATTGTTAGCGCCACGGTCGGAAATCGACTCTCTGATAAATCATATCGAATCCGGTGATATATCTGATGTTGAGACAATCAATAATGTCTTTGTTCAGCTTCACAAAAGTTATTATTCATTGGAATGGACTTGGGCCTGGGATAAAATACAGCAATATTTTGGAGTTTCGTTACAATCGATTGTTGCTGAAGATATTATTTCTATTGTTAAAAGCTGGAATGAAGCAGTTGTAGATTTAGATAAGATGATATATGAAGATGCCAAGAAGGAGTTCTCCCTCTCTTCTCGTACCGGATTTGGTGTAGATGGTGACCGGTATCAGCAGAAAGTAGATTTTGATCAAGTCCGCGGCGTATTTGAAGAAAATGCATTTGTAAAAGCTATATTACAGCATATTGAAGCTAAGACCAAGCTTGGAGAAGAGCTTATAAACAGATTGAGCCAATAAGCATATTAACTTTTCCGGAGAAAGTTTGAATCATAAAAAAGAGTCCGCGGTGTCACATCGCAGACTCTCTTATACTTTAACACAAACTTTACAAAACTACATACAAATATAACTGTATTAAATGTCAAATAGTTTAAGTATATTAGTTAAATATGCGTAACAATTCTTGCTTTTATAAAATAGTAACTGTTTCTTCATATGGAGCAGCTATTATTTTATGCAGGTTAGTTATTAAAGTGATATAAAAATATAACAGTCTCCTCCAACGCGCTTTTGGAAGAGTCTTTAATTTCCAACACAACTTTTAATTCTGCTTTTGCTATACCTCGAAGATTAACTAAGGATGCCAGTTTTACATTTAGGCGTACTTCGTTACCAGCAATCACGGGTTGATTAAATTTTAATTTTTCAATACCGTAGTTTATGAGCATTTTAATATTATTTACCTCGATTATCTGATCCCATAAGTAGGGGAGAATAGAGACCATCAGATAACCATGTGCAATGGTGCTCTTAAACGGACTTTCTTCTTTTGCCCTTTTTTCATCAACATGTATCCATTGATAATCCAAGGTTGCTTCGGCAAATTTATTGATGCGTTCTTGCGTGATTTTTAGATAATCGGAAACGCCGATCTCTTTGCCTACATATTGTTCAAAATCCTGATAGGAATTAATAATTACTTTGCTCATAAAAAGTTCGTTACAATTTCAGGATAAAAATACCCATATTGGCTGATATAACCAAATCTGATACTACCATTTTAATTTTCAACAGTCTCTTTTGTCTTATCCGGCGCCGAAAGAGTAACTTTATACAACTGTGGATCGCTCAATACTTCTATCGCTTTACTAACTTCTCTATCGTATTGCAGATCATATTTAGCAACACCTTTCTGATAATAGTATCTTCTGATTATCTCAGTGTTGATCAGCCGCGTGATAGGTTCTTTAAAGGTTTCCATGTCTCTGTCCAGATTTGGAACGAGCTTTGCTTCCAAGGCTTTAAATTCAGCTTCGGAGTACTTCATATAACCTTCAAATTCCATAACCTCCTTCAGGGAAGCTATTGATTTTTCGCTTATACGGTCATATTGAAAGTCTTTCGATTTGACAAATTCTTTGAAATTTTCATAATCCTGATCTGTAATGGAGAAATTTTCAGGACTGCCGATTGTCTTGTGTTTTTGCACCCAATTGTTTACCCAATCGAAGACGATATACTGGTTAGCCAGATAAAACGTAATTGTAGGAGTTTTTACTTCATCTAAAGTTATATCAGGAGTAACACCTCCGCCATCTCTTACAGGTCTTCCCGCTTCGGTATAAAATACTGTAGTAAGGCTGTCCGGAATACGGCCTACGCTTCCATCGGCATTGCGATGCGAATAGTCGATTGCTTGTACGCATCTGCCACTAGGTATGTAGTATTTAGACGTGGTGATTTTCAAACCTCCTCCATAAGGCATTTCACGAGGTGTTTGTACAAGTCCCTTGCCAAATGTACGTTCTCCTATCAGCACTGCTCTGTCCATATCTTGCAGCGATCCTGCCAGTATTTCCGAAGCTGAGGCTGAAGATCGGCTTGTCAATATAACTAACGGTATTTCAGTATCATTTGGTTCTAAGGTAGTACGGTATGTTCTATCCAGCTGCTTAAGTTTTCCTTTTGTAGATACTACTATCTTTCCTTTTGGCACGAACAGGTTCACTATTTGCACCGCCTCTTCCAGAATACCTCCTCCGTTTTGTCTCACATCGATGATTATCGATGTTGCTCCTTGTTTTTTTAAGTCAAGAAAAGCGCTTTTTATGTCTGAAGATATTTTGTCTGTAAAAGTGGAAAAGTTGATATATCCGGTATTAGGACTTACCATTCCATAGTAAGGTATAATATCGATGGATATTTTTTCTCTGGTAATTTTCAGAGTTACAGGTTTCTTTTCACCCTGACGTTCTACGGTAACTTCGATCGTTGTTCCGGGTTGTCCTTTCAGGTTACTGCTAACATAGCTGTTCAGTGTAAGGCCATATGCTTCTCCATCTACTTTGTCGCATTTGGTCATATCTTTTCCATCTATGGATAATATCTTGTCCCCGGCTTTCAATCCGGCTTTTGCGGCGGGGCTGTTTTCGTATGGTTCTATAACTGTAACTCTATCGTCTTTGTACGAAATCACAGCGCCTACTCCTGCATACTCACCGGTAATTTGGGTGTTGAATTCCTTCATTTCTTCTTCGTTGAAGTACTCTGTATAAGGATCAAGAGTATTGAGCATATTATCCAATCCTGTACGTACGGTCTTACTTACATCGATACTGTCCACATAAAACATGTCTATTTCGCGTAGAGCCGAATTGAATATATCCAGGTTTTTGTTTATATCGAAGTAGCGTTGTTGCTGTTTGTTTTTATCGGGATTGCTTTGAGATTGGATTTGTCCTATTCCGGTGAGTAGAAACGCCAGAATAATTGCAGCTATTTTGTTATTCATTCTATGATATTCTTTATATATTACGCAAAGGAAATACTTTTTTGTTAATATGAGAAATCCGTATTATTATATATCTTGTATTTTTACTAAAAATAACGAAATAAACAAAGGCTAAACTTTTTTAAAGCCTAGCCTTTATCTGTTTTATAATGATTTATTAGTGTTTCTTTTACAAAGAATGTACGTGAGCAGCTAATTTTGATTTTAAATTGCCTGCTTTGTTTTTATGGATGACGTTCTTCTTAGCCAATCTGTCCAGCATAGAACATACTGACGGATATTGTTTTTGAGCTTCTTCCTTATCCGTTAACGCGCGGAATTTTTTTACGGCATTACGGGTAGTTTTAGCTACGTATCTGTTTCTCAAGCGTCTTACTTCGGCTTGTCTGATTCTTTTTTCTGCTGATTTGTGATTTGCCATGATGACTAATCCTTTTTTTGTTATTTATTATTTTCGTAGCCCATAGGGGAGTCGAACCCCTCTTTCAAGAATGAAAATCTTGCGTCCTAACCGATAGACGAATGGGCCATCTTGTGGATTGTTCTGTTTTTGCAGCTTTTATCCCTCGATTGCGGATGCAAAGGTAATCCATTTTTGATTATCTGCAAATATTTATAGTGGTTTTTTTAATAATTCTTCATCTGAATTTTAAATATAGTTGATTTTCAGGGATGTTTTATCTGTTATTTTTTGCCGTTTGTTTCTGCCTTTTGTTATAATGGAAAGAAACCATTATTTTTGTATTTACTAATAACACGAACCGGATGAGAAAAATTGTTATACTCCTATTTTACGCATGTTTATTTAGTCACATAATTGCGCAAGATCAATATAGGTCGCCTCTTGATATACCGGTTATGTTAAGCGCTAATTTTGGGGAACTGCGTCCAAATCATTTTCATTCCGGTATTGACCTGAAAACAGCGGGAGTAATAAATAAACCGGTTTATTCCATAGCTGACGGTTATGTATCCCGCATATCTGTGTCTCCTTCAGGCTATGGATTAGCTATATATGTAACACATGCTACCGGACAGACAAGTATATATGGGCATTTGAATAAATATGCGTCGAAGGTAGCGGAGTATGTAAAAGCGAAACAATATGAACAGGAAAGTTTCAGTGTCGATTTGAAAATAGAGAAAGATCTATTCCCTGTAAAAAAAGGCGATCTGATCGCATATAGTGGAAATTCCGGGTCTTCGGGTGGACCTCATGTCCACTTTGAAATAAGAGATACAGAAAGCCAAATGGCTGTTGATCCTTTAGTTTATTATAAAGATGTGATACGGGATTCACAGCCACCTCATATAAAAGGTTTTGCCGTGTATCCTGTAAACGAAAAAGGCGCGGCCGATTTTAGTCGTGATCCCGCAAGAAGAAGTATATCTATAAAGAAGGGCGGAACATATGCACCTGTTAAAGATACTGTGGAGGTATGGGGTGTAATAGGCTTTGGCGTGTATGCCAACGATCGTATGAATGGTACCGGTAATATATACGGGGTGAAAAAAGTCCGTTTATTTTGTGATGGTGTAGAAATCTATTCTTCCGATATTTCGAGTGTCGATTTTAGCACAACGAGAATGATAAATAGTTTTATTGATTATGAATATTGGGTGAAGAAAAAGGATTTTTATCAAAAAATGTTTGTTGAACCGGGTAATAAATTGCAGATTTATAAGACTGTCAATAATGGATATGTAGATATAAAGGAAGAACGCTTATATAATCTTCGTTGCGAATTAGAAGATTTATATGGAAATCAGACTGTCTACGATTTTTATGTGAAAGGCAGGGAGCAGACTATTCCCCAAAAGAAAAGGTGTATGCAACAGATGAAATGGAATCAGGACAATAACTTCTCCGCCGGACGATTTTCCTTATCTATACTGAGAGGATATCTATATGATGATCTTTGTTTTATTCTGAAAAATAAACCGTCCGGGAAATATTTCTCGGATATATATCGTGTAAACGATGTGCATATCCCTTTACATAATTATTCTGAAATGTCTATTCCGCTGGAGAACGATACCGTAAGCAATAAGTCTCACTATGGTGTGGTTCGAATTGATGGCGCCAGGGAATCATGGATCGGAGGAACATATGAGAATGGAGTGGTGAAAGCCCGTATTCGTGATCTGGGCTATAGTTATGCTGTAAGTACAGATACTCAAGCACCCGTAATAACTCCTGTACAGCCTGTCAGATGGGTGAAAAATGCGGAAATAAAGATTAAACTGTCAGATAATAAAAGTGGTATTCATTCGTATAGAGGCACCATAGATGGCAACTTCGTATTATTCACGAATGATGTAAAATCTTCTGTTTATATATACAAATTTGATGCAAAGAGACTGAAAAAAGGACAAAATCATAAACTGGTATTCACGGCTGTGGATGGAGCCGGAAATACCAGTAATTATGAGTATATGTTCAACTATTAATCAGGCTTCCGTATTCTTATTTGAATAGCATTTTCAATAGGAGTTTCGCTGACAAATATAAGATATCCGCCGCCGCCTGCGCCGCTGAGTTTCCAACCCATAGCTTGACCCTTGTATTTCTCTAAAGTATTGAGTATGTCGGCTGTCACCATATGAGGATACATGGTTATCTGTGCTTCAAAGCTTTCCTGTACTGATTTTCCAAACATTTGTAAGTCTTTGTCTTTGATAGCATTCCATGTGTTTATGGCAGCATCGCTAAGTTTTTTCGCATGCTCTGCTATAATATTTGTTTCACAAAGAACATCATAGTCATTATGACGAGGGTATAATGGTACAAGCCACAAATGTTTTTCTAACCAAACTAAAGTATCATTGTCAAGTATTCGTTCTATTTCAGATGGCCAGAATTCTCCGTTGTAATGCAGTTTGTTCAATCCCGGAAGTACAATGCCTAACGCATCCTGCGAACCACTCACATATTTTGTTCCCGGAGGATTTTCATAGCAGAAAAGAGTTTTTGCCAATTTTTCTTTATCTCCTACCGGAATGTCTGTCTGCCACAGCTCTATTGCTTTTTTTCGTGAACTGGTAGACATACCGCTACGGTCATTAAACTCATAATCGGGCTCTATTGATATTGTGAGAACCGGGCCCGGGCATAAAGAACTAACATTGGGTTGGTCGAGCCATCCTCCGGCAAGATCGATGCGGTATGGTATCCGGCATTCCTCACGCAGCGCGGTAGTCGAACGTATAGGCAGATTGGCGTGAGGTATGCGTTGGCTTACCATATATTGTATATTTAACGTTTTACATAGCTGTTCTTTTAAGGCACTGTGACCATCACTGTTTACAAAGAATATATCCGGCTTTAAAGTTTCAATTTCTTCAAGAAAATCTATAATGCCACTACCTCTGTTTATCCAGGCATCTTTCACAGACTTTAAGGCTTTTACCATATACAAGCGTTCTTGTTCGTTGTTTATGGTTTTTCGGGCTTTTAGTTCGTTGATTGTTTTGTCGGATCCTATTCCTACATATAACTCTCCGTATGTTGAGGCTTCCTCAAAAAATGCTACATGTCCACTATGTAACATATCATAGCATCCGCTTACAAATACTCTTTTCATGTTTTTTATGATATTTTAATCCACAAATATAGCCTTTTATTCTTTAAGAGTAAATATTTGATCTTGTTTTACCATCAATTATTTATGTGAATCAGTAGTTGAATTAATAATCACAGGAGCGAAGTGTATGTAATTAATTGTTCGGTTATTTTCATCCTTTTCTTCTGCGCGCAATCACAGATTGCTTATATTCTCAACATATGATCATCACTGCCCCGCCTGCGGAACGAATGCGCGGGAGGCTGACGCACGACAAGAGCCTGCCTTGTCAGGCTTTAGCCGCGCCGTTAGCTTCAAGTACGGGGCACCCACAGGACGAAAAAGGCGTTAAAAACAAAAACGTGTTTGAGCTTATCTAATGATTCGTATATTACAAAATCCGGAGCGAGTTTTTTTGTTTAGCCTTTAAGTCCGTTATGGGTCGGACGTTGAAGCGGGGGCGCAAAAGCCTTTTTGGTTCCTTTTGCGGCTTTGGGCAAAAGGGACACAAGCAATCTGTGATTGCGCGCAGAAGAAAAGGATGAAAATAATCGAACGTTTTTACATTACAGCAATAACTTTAACTGCTGATTGGCATCAATAATTTATTCTACGATAAAATTTGAAGTGGCGTATACAGGTTTTCCGTCATCAGTCAAACCTTCTACAACGACCTGATATTCACCCTTAAGATCGGAAGTATAGAACGGAATAGACACTGAATCCCCATTTTGAGTCTTTATATCAGGATTCCAATATAATGTATGACGAAAGTCGGGAAGCCTGCTATTACGGTCTGCCTCTGTCCTATAAACAGGAGAATAAAAAACACGTCGCCTTTGTGTTCCATCATAACTAAAAAACCGGGTAGACGGATCGGGCTTCAAATCGGGATAGTTTCTGTTACGGGTGATAAAATGTATTATCCCGTCATACCACTTACCGCCATAAATATAACGGTCGAAATAGGTCTCTATTTTCTCTATATTAAGGGGATTGTATTTAAAAATTATCTCGTGGTTGAAGATCGGAATACCATCGAGCAAAACAAGCGTATTACCTGAAGAATAGCCAATATCTTCGCGGAAAGTAGAAAGATACCGCTGACCGTACAAAGTTCTGAAACGAACAAAACTAACAAACTCGGTAATGACTTCCTGCATCGTAGCAAATTTTGTATATTCATCCATAATATACAATCTATCCGGAGAATGCCTGAATAGATTTTCAACGGATTCGAATCAATTCAAAGAATCGTTCATATAAGAATATAGTACCTGGACAGCCATACTTCGCTGAAGAAGCTTTTCCCGGTTATTATCTAATTCGAGTAAAGGCAGTTGCTTTTTTTCATGATCGAGAATAAAAGGAGATTCTATATCGACCCTGTACTTATCTGCGTTTTCGCCGGATAACGAGGACACCGCCTCTTTGCTGCCGCTTACCTTCTTTGTGAAAAACTGAACGCTACCGTCTTCGCTTGTCTTTTCTGCAAATAAACGAATATTTTCTCCGGGGAAAGAGACAAATGGGACTGCCATTTCATCATACGATGCATTTTTACCGGTTGATTCATCAATTAGTTTTCCAAGAATAATATGACCTTCATATTCGGCCAGATATTTATCCGATAAAGGGTGAAGTTGTTGTTTTTGCATTTCTGTCTCTTGCCGCCACCAGGCTATATTTTCAGCAGGGAAAAGGGAGACAAAGTCTTTAGCGACAACCGAAACGGATAATGATGTATATTTTCCGGCAATTGATTTAGTTTAAGTTCCACTAAATTCCTTGTACGATAGGTATTCTGATTGCTAACGGAAATTGTATTATAAGTTTTTCGGGCAGGCTGCCTATTTGTTGGCGTACTTGCCGATAAAGGCTTCTGCTCTTGTTGAACAAAAGGATTGATTACTCCAATTGTTTTTTCAAAAAGAGGTACAGGCGTCTCATTCCTCATGTAGCGGGTATAAGCCACCAATCTATAATAACCCGTAGGCAAAGTAGCAGGCGCAACTAAACTGCCACTCCCCATACCATCGGCCAATTCTACTTTCAACCGGGCTTGCGAAACATTTGCATCCAAAAGTTCTACATAACCTATCTTACTGAAATCTAATGGCTGACCATCAGGAGTACTTGTCAGCAACTTCAGCCAAACCAGTTCTCCTGACATATATATATCTTTATCTGTTTGCAGGTAAATACGCTCATATAAAGACTTTCCCGGAGTTTGTGAAAAAACTGAGCTGGAAATAAAAAGGAAAGTCATAAATAAATATCTTGTCTTCATAGAATCTTATTTATGATCGTTAGGCCAAAAGTTTGGTTTATTCTTGGTGCCTCTTTTTGTACAGTCGAAACATTCTGGATATGAATATAAACTGTTCGCAGGATCCATTTCTTCATAATAATATAATAGCATTCCGGATTCATCATAACGTTCATCATTCTTGGTTACGGAAAAACATAGATAATCCAATTTGGGCTCATAAAGCCCTTCGTCAGGATAAATATAAACTTCTTTTGTCTTGACAACCGATACATCCACATATCCTATCACCGGTATATCGGGATTCGTTGTGCAAAAAATATTTCCTCGTATCTCAGACGGAACAGGAGAGAAAATGCTACCGGTACTTTCTATATTTTTCTGCAAATTGGTAAAATAATCATAAGCTTCCTTGCTTAACATGTTTTGGTATACCTTGATATAATAAAGCTCTGAAAACCGTTCATGGGAGGGCGTGGTCTCTACCAGCTTTTTCTCTGTTATTACATTCTCAGACAACTTATCAGATGAGGCTAATATAAATTTATTCGATTTATCTGACTTCCAACAATAGTATTTCAGGTTGTATGACCCGGTGATCTCATTGTAAGGAATAATTATATTATCCGCGCCATACATGAAATTTGAATAAAGCTTAGCTCTTATTTCCCATATCTCATTGTAAGACCAGCTGTAATAACGGGGCTGATCATTTGCTCCATGAGTTGTTACACATATATTTGCAACTCCTTTATTTGAATCTTTAGTCCAGAATATTTTATCTATATCGGGAGTAAGTATTGGCTTTGAATATGTAGATTCATACTCTTCACCGTCTACTTGTATCTTTAACCGATATTTTGTTTCCGGATCTAACTTCTCTATATAAATAGTATAGATTCCACCTGTACCTGAAATAGCAGAATACTCTTTTCCCGCATCTGATTCGACAGATACAATAGCATTGCTTACCCGTTCTGACGCAGAAGCGTTATCGTATAACCCGACACTCCGGCTCAATTTAATGGTCGTGGTTCCTTCTGTAATAGTTCCTTCTACAACCAGCAGATTACTCAACTCCTCAACACCTTTCGCATGGTATTCTTCAATACAACCAACAGAAACGAAGAGTAACAATATATATATGATAGCTTTAAATTTCATCAGAATTTTATATTATATGAAACGTATGGAATAGGTGATCCGAAAATAGAAAGTTTATATCCTTTTATTACCCCGTTTTCTGACTTATAATACACAGAGTGAGCATTCTTTCGTCCGGTCAGATTATATACCCCGAATGTTATAGTACTATGGGTAAGCAACGTTAAGTGATGGCTGGGTTCTATATTGAAGGCCATATCCATTCTGAAATAATCCGGCCCCCGGTATTTATTCCTATCTGAGTAATATACGTATTGCCCTCCTACATACTGATATTTAGATACAGGAAGGGTTATCGGACGTCCGGTAGTATATTCGCAATTGAGAGAAAGGCTATACCTGTGGGTGAATTTATAATTACCGATAAATTTAAATTCATGTGGTTTATCAAAATCGTCAGGATACCAGTCTCCTTTATTTACAGGAAGGGAAATGCGTTTATCCTCCTGGCGCAGCTGTGTACGGGAATATGCATAACTTATCCATCCATTCAGCTTACCCTGCGTCTTCTTAAACATTAATTCCACGCCATAGGCCCGGCCTTTAGTGGTAAGCACATCGGTTTCGATATGATGATTCATTAATAATTGGGCTCCGTTACGATAATCGAGATAGTCGTCCATCGTCTTATAATACGTTTCCAGAGAAGCCTCGATTGTATTCCGGGCAAAGTTTTTATATAATCCGGCAGCAGCAATTGTGTGTTCGGCACTCTTCCAATTGGCTGAATATAACAGCATAATCCTTTGCTGACTCTATATATTTTTGAGCATACTGATTGATTAACTCATGGTTATCTTCCGTTTTCGTTACCTGGGCATAAGAATGTCCTGTTAAACAGGATATTAGAAAAAACAAAAGATAGTGCTTCTTCATATTTTTCAGATGTTTATATTCTCAGTATAATGGCCCGCAATTTACGCCAAGATAATCGATAAAACAAAAATAAAATTTACATTTTTTGCGATATAAGTAATCTAAAATATTTACTGTCGCATGTCATCTTGACCGTAGGGAAGGATCTCGACCCCAAAAAGAGACACGAGATGCTTCGTTCCTCAGCATGACAAATACGACAATAAATCTTATCATTTACTTATATTTAGATTTTAAAGAATTTAAATTGTTAAATCTAATTGAAAAAGATTATTTATTACGAAATTAGATGATAGACTCTGAAATTTGTTGTAAAATAGCAGCCGGATTTGATATTTTATATGATGCATAAAACTCTAGTTCTACTGACTATATTATTTAGCTTTCTGAATGCTTTACGGGCTCAAGAGCCGATAACCGCCCGGCTAGCGCCAAACAGTATGCCAAACATTACTCCGGCCCAATTTGCCGGAGGTGAAAACATCTTTTATAAATATTTGGCTGACAATATAAAATATCCGCCGATACTTATTAAAATAAAATTGGAAGGTAGCCTCGATCTTAAATTTACGATAGATAAACAGGGCAAAGTTAAAGATATAGAAATAATCAGAGGATTCGATCCCGATGCCGACGATGAAGTTTTACGTGTGATACGGACTATGCCGGCATGGATACTGGCCAAAGAAAATGATGAAGCTATAGATTGCGTTCATCACCTTACTGTTACATTCACATTGACCGAAGGGCTTATAGAACAGTCGAAAAAGCCTGTGGAAGATCCTGCGCCTGAAACGTTAAAAACGGAAATACCTCTCATCGTAGAGCAACCGCAAGAGAATACAGCGCTTAAAGTGGACAGTCTTAATGATGCTCCAAAATTTCCCGGTGGTACAGAAGCGATGGAAGCCTATTTCAAAAAGAATATGAAATATCCTAAACGGGCTATTGAATACGGGATAGAAGGACGTGTTGTTTTTAATCTGGAAATATCTGCCGAAGGAAAGATTTCTAATATCCGGTTATTCAAAGGACTCTTCTACGAGTGCAACGAAGAAGCCTATTACCTGATTAAGAAAATGCCCGATTGGATACCCGGTATAAAAGATGGGAAACCCGTTGCTATGCAGGTTATGGTGCCGGTTGCTTTTACGTTGCCTAAATAAGTTCCCAACAATAAAAGCCCCCGAAGTTGTACGCTTCGGAGGCTTTATATCTTATACATTATATAGAATAGACTATTATATAATTAAAGTTCAGCTAT
Organism: Bacteroidia bacterium; assembly: GCA_025999435.1. Classification (GTDB taxonomy): domain Bacteria; phylum Bacteroidota; class Bacteroidia; order Bacteroidales; family Dysgonomonadaceae; genus Dysgonomonas. The sequence continues at coordinate 32,738 of BNXH01000009.1, forward strand.
TTATAGAGCCGTCGGTGCAGATGAAGCATATAATGTCTTATTCAGTATAAACTCTAATAAAGAAATCCTTTAATTCTGTCCGCCACCGCCAGTCTGACCTTGTCCTTCACCTTGACTACTTTGTCCACCGCCCATAGAGTCATCATTAGTGATACCACGCCTGGCTTTCTTGATCTGCTCCTTCATTTCTCCAAAACGGTATGAAACGGAGATACCAAATCCACGCATCTGACTGGTAGATATACTTTCACTAAAGAACTCCGGAGACCACACCTTGCTCTTCCATTCATTATTTTTCTTCAAAGGGTTTTGAGTATAAACTCTGAAATTCAATTTCTCGGCCATAAACCCTTTACTTACTGATACACTATGGAAGAAATAGGACGAGCCCTCATTCTGCAAACTTATATAAGGTGTAGAACCACCAATATTCAGATAAAATCTTAACGATTTAGGGAATGAATATTGTGCTCCACCCCAAAGATCGCCGGAGAATCCATGATTCTTCTCACCCGACACCTTAGACTTTATATCCGTATATCGTCCCGACAGATTCGAATAGATACGAATTTTTTGGTTTGGGCTCCAATTGACATATCCACTAAGACCTAGATTACTCCCTTTTCCTACATTTTCGTATGTCGTATATCTAATATTATTCACGAAGGTACTGATATTCTCTATGCCATTATCTTGGAAATTATAAGATAAGTTTAAATTAAAATTCAACTTTGGATTAAAAAAACTATAATTTGTATTCAACGAATGGCTCTTCACCGCATCCAGATTCGGATTTCCTTGTTCTATATTGCTAGGATCCGACGAATCCTCATTCGGGTTAAGTTGCCAGATACCGGGACGTGAAATACGCATATTATAACCAAACCTTATTGTTTGTGCCTGCTTTATCTGATATGTAACAGTAAGCGATGGAACAAGATTACCGTAGTCCGTTTTAAAATTTGCGTCAGGCTTTATTGGAAATCTTGCATCCAGCCATGTAGCCTCGTAACGTAATCCGGCTTTCACACCCCAGCTCTTAAATTTGGCATTGTACCCGCCATATACAGATAAAATATCTTGCTCATGTTTAAAGCGGTCCGACGTTGGTCTTGATACATTTTCCCATGCAATGCCATCCCATATATCATAACCACTATTACTTTCGTTTAGGCGGATAATATATTTGAGCCCGGCCTCCAGATTATGAATTTTACCAAAAGGAGTAACAAAATCAGCCTGAAAGGTATGCTCTTTCATTTCTGCATTTGAGAACTGTTTATTAGTTGTTACATAAGAAGGGGGCATTTCCAAATTGTCATCGACATGAATATCGCTATTGGATTCCGAATCATTCGGATTCATACTCAAGCGATACGAAGCGGTGAAAAGTTGATCTTTTTTCTTAAAAGTTCGCTGGTAATCAACATTTACATCTGTGCCTCCATAATTGCCTTTAGAGTCTCCTGTCTGATCATATTTATATGTTTTCGTAATACCATCATCTTGTAGCATTTCAATTAAAGACTTAGAGCGGCTTTTACTCTCCCCATAATAACGGTTAAAGCCGACATTGATCAGATTGAGAGTATCTATTTCGAAACTGAGTTCTCCCGATCCGTATTGACCATTACCTCTATTTTTAGACGTACCGTTTCCATATAGATATCTATTTTGCTTAGCATAATCTGTACTCCTCAAATCCTCTCTGTATGAAGTACTACTTCTTTCAGGTTGACGCCAATCATAATAATTATAACTACCTGTAAACCCAATTTTCCCGTATTTCATTGACAGATAAACACCACCATCGTAACCGCCAAATCCTCCGCGTTCTCTAACACCGCCATTCACTGTTGCTGTATATCCTCCCATCGAAGAATTGCTTTGAGTAATAATGTTAATGATACCTGTTACGCCTTCCGCATCGTATTTTGCGTCCGGATCGGTAATAACCTGTATGTCTTTCACTGTATTAGCAGGCATACTGCGCAGAACCTCCTTTGGATTATTTGTAATCATATTCGAAGGCTTTCCATTCAAATATATTTTGAAACTGGTCGACCCTTTCAATTGTATATTTTCATCTCCATCGACAGTGATCATTGGGACTTTCTTCAACATTTCCAATACGTTGTTTGTCTTCGCTTCCGGATCACTTTCCATGCTATAAACAATCTTATCCAAATCTACTTGCACTAAAGGTCTCTGGGCTGTTATCACAACCTCCGCCAACGTTTTTTCAACCATCAGAATTTTGCCTAAGTCCACAACCTTTTGGTTGCTAACTGTAATATCTTTTTTTACTGCGTCTTTGCCAATATATTCTATCGACAAGACATATTCACCGGCCTTGTTTAAAGGAAACTGAAATTTACCATTATCGTCAGCTGCAACAGCCTTCAATAAAACAGGACTAGATTTAGCCATAACTTTGATGGTAGCATACGAGATAGCTTCGTTTGTCAAAGAGTCAACTACCTGACCTTTGATCTGAACATTAACCAGTGAAGGCGTTTGAGCACCGGCTAACGTAGAAATAAGTACAGACAGAATGATAAAGAATGTGCGAATTTTCATAAAATTGTCTTTATTTTTTAGTTGAATATAATTCAGATAACTAAGATATAAATTACTCGGACTTTTTAGTCACTTTACTATATGTTAGTAGAATAGATTACATATTTATCACTAAATCCATAAACTTTTTATTTTTTTTAACTAAATAATAAAAAAGGCAACTGTTTTTAACCAGATGCCTTTAAAAATGATTCTTTCTTAAATTATCTACAAACCGGGAGGTCTTTTATTTTATAAACTATCCCATATAATTCTATACGCTTTACATTTTGCATATCTACAGCCATTGTTACCTGATTTCGACTACTCTTCTTCGATAAATCGAATGAAACATGCAGGATATCGTCATTGTCACGGGAAGCGCTCCATCCCCGTATACCGTAATTGGGATATTCCCAGAAGAAAGATAATGTATCCGAACTTGTACGGCAGATACTGAAATCATCAGCTTTTTTATCTACAAACCATCCATCTCTACGGGCAGAGTACCATAAGCCGAAGACCGCTATGAGAATACTCAATGTCACCAAAATTGGGAACAGCTCTCTCATGGTTATCTAGTCTTTTTTATCTTTCTTTTTTTCTATAAAATAAGCTATAACAAGGCCTATACCTCCAAAGACTGCTGCACACGAAGGATATAGTACATCTACAGAACGTAAAGAATCATATACAAGCTGACCTTTATAATAACTAGGGATAGCTGTCGATATATCCACTATTGTCGCGATAACCACACCTAAACCTACGCCTATAAGAAGCAGCCCGATACGGATAGACCATGAACCTACACTCTCGTCCTTGTATACAGGAAAATTGATGCGGTGCTTCAATGTTTCAGGATCGATATTCGATAATTTTTCAATTATAGATATCCTTTCATTACGACGTACAAACAATTCAAATATCTTATAGATACCAAGGGTTATAATACCCATTACAAAAATTGGAACTAAATCATTCATATTACAATTATTTTAAGTTAAACATTTCATTTTTTGTCCGTTTGTCTATTTTGACGCAGCATATTTTAGAAGGTTACAAACCAGCCAAAAAATTTTTCATAATATTTTTTACTCTTACATTTGTAACCTATCATATAAACATGCGTCATACGGGTATGACTGAGTTCGACGATATCTTTTACATACGGCAGGTCAAAAACGGGAACACCGGTGCTTTTGTTCATATTGTCCGCCGCTACGAGAGAATGGTGTTTACCATTGTCGGAAAAATCGTCTCCCGCCGTGCTGATGCTGAAGATATTACACAGGAAGTATTTATAAAGGTCTTTCAGTCTTTAGATCAATACAGGGAAGAAGCCGGTTTTGGGACATGGTTGTACCGGATAGCGTATAACACAACTATATCGGAACTGCGTAAACGGAAACATGAATTTACGCCGATTGAAGATCGTTTCGATAATATACCCGATAATGAAATATCAAATACAATAGATGAAGTCGGTACAGAAGAGCAGTTGGTATATTTGGACAAGGTACTGAAAAAGATGCCGCCTGATGATGCTATGCTGATAACCATGTTTTATTTGAATAGTAACAGTATACAGGAAATCAGCAATATAACAGGAAACAGCGTGGCAAATGTAAAAGTAAAGTTGCACAGGATAAGAAAATTTATGAACTTTGAAATAAATAAACTCATACAGCAATGAACGAAGATAAAGACAGACTCAGGGGTTTATTTCAGGAAATGAAATTAGATAAACCGTCAGCCGGCTTCGAAAGCCGCCTGATGCAAAGCATACATGCCATAACAGAAAAGCAAACAAAGAAAGAACCAATCTCGGCAAAAAGTATTTTGGCAATAATCGGCGGAATTTTAGGTATCTTGGGTATACCTGCGGCTATTCTGTGGTGGTTAGGCATTTCTATCAAACCGGAGATTCAACCGATTGAAACTGATTTTTCATTCAGTATGCCCGTAATAAATATAAACCCGGCTATTATCTCCATAGCATCTGTATGCCTGTTGCTTTTAGTTACAGATATGCTGATTCGCAGACGTATATGGGAAAAGAAAAATAAAGATTAGGGTTTAACCGATAATATCGAACCGGGCAAACTTAAGCAATAGCTGTTTTACTCCTGAATTTTCGAACTCAACAGTTGCCTTCCTGCTATCCGGATCGCCCGATACAGCAGTTACTTTACCTATTCCAAACCGTTCATGTTTGATTGTAGCGCCCACTTGGACCTCATTGGTTTTTCCGGTAGAAGTTTTTGGCACGGCATTTTTAGCATTCACAAACTTAGGGCGTGACAATGGCAAATCTATATCTCTTTTTTCGTGTTCGTACTTTTGGAAATCCGTAAGACGATCGTTATTCGTTACTCGTGCAGGCGGAGTATTTGTATAGTCAAATAATTCCCTGGTATATGTCTCAGGCCTGTTTATCACTCCGAATCCTCCAAAAACACTTGCATTCACATTCAAATATTCGGCGTCGATATCTCTCAAAAAGCGACTTGGATTAGAAGCATTTACCATTCCATTTCGGAAACGGCTCTTGGCATAGGAGATCATACAATATTCTTTTGCCCGTGTAATGGCTACATAGAAAAGTCGCCGTTCTTCTTCCAACCCCCTGAATTCATTTTTGGCCATTGCCGAAGGGAATAAATCCTCTTCCATCCCAACAATGAACACATTGTTAAATTCAAGCCCTTTTGCCGCATGCACAGTCATCATAGTCACCTTTTCCTGACTTGCTTCCTTATCCGTATCCTGATCAGTGAGTAACGATACTTCTGATAAGAAATCCATCAGACCGATACCGTCTATTCCCTCTTCCTGCCTGCTTTCACAAAATTCGTGAATACCTCCTAACAATTCCTGAAGATTCTCTTGGCGACTCATACCTTCGGGTGTCTGATCCTGATAAGCCTCGCTTGCAATACCGCTTTGTTTGACGACTTTGGATGCAAGTTCATAGGCTGAAAGTTCGTTAATCTGAGCTATAAAACTTTCTATCAACTCTCTGAAATCCTTCAATTTCTTTGCCGTACCTGCATTGACATTCAGATTATATTCAAGAGGCTGTCCGATAATTTCCCACATACTCACATTGTGAGTGCGGGCGGCTTCTGATATTTTATTAAGCGTTGTATTCCCTATACCGCGGGCAGGGAAATTGATAGTCCGTTTGAAAGCTTCCTCATCCTGCGGATTCACTATCATCCGGAAATAGGCTATAACATCTTTAATCTCTTTCCGTTGGTAAAAAGACAAACCACCATAGATGCGGTATGGTATATTCTTTTTCCGCAATGCTTCTTCAAATACCCGGGATTGTGCATTGGTACGATATAGAATAACGAAATCACCGTAAGAAGCCTTCTTTTCACGGCTCTGTCTATCAGCATTTGATCCTGTTCTGTAAGAGTATCAAACGGCATTACAATCTCTTCCTGATTAGCAAATTTCTTATAAAGGATCAACCGGTTTCTTATCAGGTTATTACAACGCGTAATCAGCATTTTTATATTGAATGGCTTTGTAATATAGGCATCAGCGCCAAACATATAGCCGTCCATAATTTGGCTGTCGGAAGTCTGAGCTGTCAGGAGTATAATCGGGATATGCGCCGTATCAACATTATTTTTCATTTTGTAGCACAGTTCTTTTCCCGAAACTTCCGGCATCATTATATCACTTATAACCAAGTCCGGTTGTATCTTATATACCATATCCAGCCCCTCTTTACCATTTATCGCGGTATATACATTATAATATGGAGCAAATGAGTCTGTAAGCATTTCTAACAATGATTCGTTGTCATCAACCAATAATATCACAGGTTTTTCCCCGTCTATCGTAAGACTTTCCTCAATCAAAACATCATCTTCTCCCTCATAAACGGGCATATCTATAGCCTTTACATCTTTATTCGCGTTATTATGATCAAGTTCTTCCTCCGAAAAATGGGATGTCCCTAATTTAAGAGCGATAGTGAAAACACTTCCCTCATTCACCATACTTTCTACCGAAATATCTCCTTTATGGCTATTGACAATCTCTTTGGTAAGAGCAAGGCCGATACCTGTACCTAATGTAAGCCCTGAAGATCTGTATTCCAATTGATAAAACCGTTCAAATACTTTATTCAATGATTCCGGAGGAATACCGATTCCGTCGTCTATTATCTGAATAAGAACAGCTGTCTTCTGTAATTTGACTTTTAATGTAATTTCTCCTCCGGGAGAAGTATATTTGAAGGCATTTGAAAGAAGGTTATAGATTGCTTTTTGAAAATGTACCGGATCTATATAAATATGAATTTCTTCATCCGAATACTCTAACTTGTATTTTATTTGCCCTTTTATAGCATAGTCTTCGAATGAGCTATATATCTCTTTAATATAGGCTATAAGTTCGACGCACTGAATGTTTAATTTATAAAACCCTTGTTCTTGCTTTCTGAAATCAAGAAGTTCTGAAATAAGATTCTGCAAATGGTTGGTATTCTTAAGAATCTTAGCAAGTTTATTATACAATTTCGAACTTAAATCTCCTTGCAGAAGAAGTGTTTCTACTTGCCCTTTAATCAATGTGAGAGGTGTTCTAAATTCGTGAGACACACTTGTGAAAAATCTTAACTTGGTACGGTTTAGTTCTTCTATTCGCTCTTTATCTTTACGTTCAAACTCCAATGTTGTTTCCATTTTCGTACGCCACAGGTAAAATCTAAAAAAACCAACTATGGCTAACAATATCAATATACCGTATATTATAAAAGCAACCGTAGTCAAATAAAATGGTGGATTGATATTGATGTTCAGAGAATATACTTTTCCTTCTCTCTCTTTCTGCCGCGATATTTCACGAACAAGCAATGTATAAGTCCCTGTATTCAAGTTAGTATACGAAATAGACCTCGTCCTGGTCGGTAACCAGTCCTGGTCAAAACCTTCCAGCCTGTACTCATACTTATGAGTCATCGTTCGCAAATAGTTCGATGTCGCAAACTCGATAGTAATATTATTCTGATTATATTTCAAGTCGATTTCCGAACAAAGAGGCAATGTTTCTTTCAGTATACCGAACTTGTCACCGGCTAAAACCTGTTGATTATTTATGAATAGCTTATCAAAAAAGAGGGAATAACCTTTATCAACTTTATCAAGATCACTCTCGACGAAAGATACCAGTCCATTTATTCCTCCGATAAATATTTCTTTGTCCCGGGTTACATAGCTGGAGTTACCGATATTGAAACCCACGATAGGAAAACTAGGGGAAGATATAAATAAATCCCTATCCGGATTTACAGGATCAAATAAAGCAAAGCCTTTGTTATGTAATAATATAAGCTTACCCGACGGAGCTTCTGATATATCATAACAATAATTGTTCTGTAATCCATTCTTCTCTTCCGTATAATTATCAAAATCGTCTGTTTCCGGATTGTATTTATAAATACCCGAACCCATTGTAGCAAAGAACAATTCGCCTTTGCTGCTTTCAAATATGCTTTCAATATCAAAACGCCCGATCGACCTTTCGTTCGACTCATCGTAAAAATAATCCTTTACTTTGCCGGTTTTCAAATTTATGGATCTAAGACCACTACCAACCGCACCCCATAAACGATCTTTACTATCAATAAGAAATGCACTAAGTCTGATTCCCGATATTGCTTTTTGTGTAACCGGATTATCACTCACCGGGTAAAACCGTTCGGTATCGATATTCATTTTTACCAAACCCGAATGTGTCAACAAATAGAGCGCGCCATCGTAATACTGCATCTTATTGACAGTATTACTCGGTAACGATCCGGGGCTATTATTTTCACTGAGTACTCTGAATGTTTTTGTCTTCACATCGAATATAACCAACCCTCTTTTATGTGTGCCAATATAAAGCAGGTCTTTTTTCTCATTATACCATATAGCTTTCTGGTTATACCCGATAAGAGATTCCGAATCAGATTTATTAATCAAATAACGGGAAAACTCCCTGGTTTTCAGATTTAAACAATTCAAAGCCCCTCCTTCTGTACAGACCCAAAGATTATTATATTTATCCTCTATCATCCTCCCTACATATGGGAAACTTAAATTACTTGTGATTATAGAATTAGGCTCATAAAAATGAAAAATATCCGTATCAGGATTGAAATAATTAACTCCTCCAAAGTATGTACCAACCCATATAGTACCCTGCTTATCCTTATACAAAGAAAATACAGAAGAATGACTAAGGCTATGCGAAACATTATCATTGCTAACATACTGTTTCCACTCTTTAGTATCAGGACTGAACTTACTTAAACCATAGAACGTAGCCACCCACATATTACCGGAATCATCTTCAGCAAAGCTTCTTACCTGATTATTAGATATGGAATTAGCCCCGTACCGATGAGTATAATTAGCCCTGATATTTCCCGAAAGGTCCATTACATAGACGCCATCATAGAAAGTTCCAATCCATAGATCATCTTTTCGGTCTTGATAAATCCGATTGACATATATTTTATCCTTAATACATTTTTGCTCTTTCTGGTTTTTACCGGAGATAAAATACAATCCTGAAAAAGTACCTATCCATATAGATCCGTCTTTAGCACAATATATTGAAGTGATAGCGGCTTTAATATCATTGAGAATAGCGTATTCCTTAAATTGCTTCGACTGCTCATCATATTGCAATATCTTATTCTTCACAGCGACCCATAGCTTACCGTGCGCATAAGTAATAGACAGAACTCCTCCCCGTTGTATGTTTTCAAACTTCTGCGTATGAATATCATAGCGGACCAGATCTCTATCGCAACGTAGATAGATTGCTCCTTGTTGATTTCCACATATTTCGTATATCGTATTCTGCGAGAGTCCTTCGCCCTTTCTATCGGGCCTGAATACTTCTATTTCCCGTCCATTATATCTATTCAACCCCTCCGTTGAACCAAACCACATAACCCCAAACTCATCCTGATATATCGACATGATGCTTACTTGAGACAATCCATCTTTTGCTCCTAATTGATAAAAGTAAATATCATTACCGGCCGATACTGTTAGATGAAAGCAGAAGAGCATGAAAGACAGTATATATCTGGCTAATATAGATTTAGTCGACATTTCTTATTTCAGGTTAAGTTATAAAGCCTAAAAACCACGAATGGTTCTACTATTGAGCATGTTTTTCTTGATATAATACAATTATGTACTGTGTTTTGCCCAAAATATAATCCGGAGCAATAACGCTACAGATATCTAAGATACAACAAATTGATCATAAAACAAGCTTACCCTCTTTTTCGTCTTTATACTTTTGAGTAAGTAAGCGTAAAAAAGCCCCGATTTGAGAAATAGCAGCCTGAGTTTCTCCTGATATTTCTTTCTTCTGTAATTTCATCAACAAGAAACCATATAAAGCGGAAAAACATGTTTCTAATTCCGGAATATCTTTATCAGGCGATTTTGAACGCAATTCCACAATAAAAGGTAATGTTCTGTAATACTGTTCCGAATATTTATCTTCACCTGTCTTTTTAAGCAAGCGTATATGCAATTCGGTGAGTTCCGATATAATATTTTTATTTATGATCAAATGTCCGCTATCTACGACATTTTCTCGTCTCATCATTTCAATAAGATTCTCATACCATTCCCTTATTTCTTTCTTAATATCATCCGGCTGATCGAACCGTGAGATTATCCGGTCTTCTATCTTATCTATATC
>BNXH01000010.1 GCA_025999435.1 Bacteroidia bacterium
CTCCTTACCTCTAACATTACGTTGGTAACGGTGCAATGTCTCTATATCTGTTGGGGACAATTCGTATCTCATACGGCAAAGTTCGGTTTTTATTGGAAATCTCGCAAATTAATTACTTTTGAGTATAGTTTATAAAAAACATGTATCTTTGTTCCCCAATGGGACGAGTAAACACACCACAATAAACACCTGAGCAACGCCAAGCACTGGAATCAGGATTCAAGACAGGTCGCAGCCACTGTTTTCGGATGCGTTGCCACACGATTTTGTTAAAATCAGAAGGGCGTAATTCCAAAGCAGTAGGCAGCATAACAGGCATGAGCCAAGTAAGTGTCAATAGTTGGTTATCACGCTTTAATTCAGAGGGTATCTTAGGATTGTACACCAAATCAGGGAGAGGGAGAAAACCGATTATAGTAGCATCAGAAGACAGGGAACAAATTCTGACAGCTATCAAATCCAATCGCCAACGCTTGCAGACAGCGAAAACAGAATGGGAAGCCCAGAGTGGAAAGAAAGTGAGCAGGATTACTTTTCGCAATTTTTCAAAAAGTCTGGCGGAAGATATAAACGAATAAGAGGCAGACCAAAAGGGCAAGCTCTTCCTGAATTTTATGAATATAAAGTAGAACAACTTAAAGAACTTGAAACAATGAGTGAACATGGGCAAATAGAACTTTTTTATGGCGATGAATCCCATGTCTGTAGTGAAGGTTATGTGCCTTATGGTTGGTAATTTGATGATGAAGAGGTTTGTATATTGTCCGAAAAGGCGCATAAAATCAACTGTTTTGGATTTATAAACAGACAAAGCAAGTGCTATTGGCAAACAACGGAACAAAATATTGACGCCGGGTTCATATTGGAATTTATGGAAAATTTTTCTTTTCAAATTCATAAAGAAACATTTATCGTGTTGGATAATGCAAAAATACATAAATCTAAAACCATTCAGGAAAGAATCCCTTATTGGCAGGAAAGAGGTTTATTCTTATTTTTCCTCCCGCCTTATTCTCCTCATTTAAATATCGCCGAAACCATTTGGCGTAAACTAAAGAAATAATGGTTGAATCCGGAGGATTACTTGGATAAAGATTCTCTATTTTATGCCGTCAATAGGTGTCTGGCAAATTTGGGTGCAAACTTAATTATCAGATATTCTAAATTTAATGCAAACTAATTTTTATCACATACTTATCTTATAGATAAAACGAACGCCGGACAATGTTTCACTCTTCGTTCTTCACTTTTCATCGCTTTGCGCCATTCTTCGTTCTTCACTTTTTTGGTGCCCCTGCCCTGGATAAATTTATATTTGTACGTTATCCCGATTTGCTTATATTTGTACATAAATAGAGATAATATGACAGCCGAAAAAATACAGGAAGAATTGGAAGCATTGTCAACCCCGGAAAAGAAAGATTTTCTACCGTACTTTTTCAAAACAGGTGAAGGGCAGTACGGCGAAGGTGATAAGTTCCTCGGGGTAGTCGTTCCGGATTCCCGTAAAATAGCCGGGAAATATAAGGACATACCGTTTCAGGAGGTAAAGGCTCTTCTAAACAGCGAATATCACGAATGTCGCCTTTGTGCATTGTTAATTCTTGTCGAACGGTTCAAGAAAGCCGGTGAGCAAGACAGGAAAGAGATATATGAGTTTTATTTGGCACATACTCATAGAATTAATAACTGGGATTTGGTCGATTTGAGCAGTCAGTATATCGTAGGGGAATACCTGTTGGATAAAGACCGTTCTGTATTATATACGCTTGCTGATAGTAAACTATTGTGGGATCAGAGAATTGCTGTATTAGCAACATTTCCATTTATAAGGAGTAACGATTTTAAAGACTTGCTGGCTCTATCCGAAAAGTTGTTGCATCATAAACACGACCTGATGCATAAAGCTATTGGGTGGTTGTTACGTGAAGCCGGCAAGAAAAATAAAACTGTGTTGATTGGATTTTTAGATCGATATTATAAAGAAATGCCACGTACCATGCTCCGGTATTCGATAGAGAAACTAACTCCCGAAGAACGGGCACATTATATGAAGAAATGATAAATTATTATACTCACACCTTGCAGAATGGCCTGCGTATCGTGCACAAACCATCGGAGAGTAATGTCTCTTATTGCGGCTTTATAGTGAATGCCGGAACTCGTGATGAAGAAAAGGATGAATACGGTATGGCACATTTTGTCGAACATATGCTTTTTAAAGGCACGGATAAGAGACGTTCCTGCCACATCATCAACCGGATGGAAAATGTTGGCGGAGAACTGAATGCCTATACCAATAAAGAAGAGACTGTCGTTTACTCAGCTTTTCTGGAAGAACATTTTCAACGGGCATTTGAGCTAATGTCAGATATTACTTTTCATTCTGTATTTCCTCCGTATGAAATCGATAAGGAGATAGAAGTCATTATCGATGAGATCCATTCTTATGAAGATAGCCCTTCGGAGCTTATATATGATGAGTTTGAGAATCTAATGTTTTCAGGCTCTCAAATTGGGCATAATATCTTGGGCGAACCGGATCTTTTAGTCAATTTTGACAGTAATAAAGCCCGGAAATTTATTCTGAATCATTATCAGCCACAGAATGCGGTATTCTTTTCTTTGGGTAAGACTAACTTTAAAAAGGTTGTTTATTATGCCGAGAAATATTTATCCGGTTTGCATTTTTCCTCAAATAGGAACAACCGGGTAGCTCCCGGTATTATTGAACCTGTGAGAAAAAGAACGGAGAAAGATACTTCACAAGGGCATGTCTTGCTTGGATTTCATTCCTACTCGTTACATGATAGTAATAGGAGGGTGTTAAACCTCTTGAATAATATTTTAGGTGGTCCGGGTATGAATAGCAGGCTGAATATCTCTTTACGGGAAAAAAGAGGCTATGTTTATAATGTAGACTCGTCCGTTACTGCATATACCGATGCCGGATTTCTTTCTATCTACTTTGGTTGTGATAAGAAAAATATAGACAAATGCCTGACACTTGTCATCAAAGAACTGCGAAAGATGAAAAATGAAAAGTTAACGACATCGCAACTGCATGTTGCTAAAAAGCAGCTTATGGGACAGATTGGAGTAATGAGAGATAACCATGAAAATCTGGCTTTATCTTTAGGTAAGAACTTTCTGCATCATAATCATTTCAACACATTGGAAGAAGTTTTCGAAAGAATTGAATCAATTTCATCGGAACAAATACAGAATGTTGCCAATGAAATTTTCAATGAAAATCAACTGTTTAGTTTAATATATAATTAATTGTTCTAACTTTGTACCACTTACTATAACATACTTTATAGGACATTAGAAATAGAAACTTATGCGTATGAAATATATACTAAAAATATCTCTTTGGGTCTTCTCCTTATTGTTGATTAATTGTCTGCCTGCAAGTGCCCAATATCCTAAGAAGCGAATGACCGCAGACTTTCGTATGGGGATGAATTATCCACAGATGTCAGGAACACAAGGTTCTGAACGATTTAAAATGGGATTACATATAGGGGGTAATGTTAATTACAAGATTATAGGTAATTTTCAAGTACAAACAGGTTTTTATGTAACTAAAAAGGGGTATAAAACATATAAGAGAGAGGTTCACGAAAGTGAAAATAATGTTGTACGCGTAGATGAAGGTTGGTATGATGCTACAGGTAATTATATTCAAATGCCTTTCAATATAGGCTATGAATTATACGTGTCCAAAAGGATAGCTTTCAACATAAACGGAGGGGTATATGTTGCTTATGGTTATGGAAATAAAGGCAAAACTAAATATAATGGGCTTATTACTACATACACGCCGAATGTAGATCCCACATATATACATCCAAATGGCGAATTTGAAGAACTTACCTTTAGCGATACCCGATGGAAGCGTTCTGACTATGGACTAAATGGGAGTATAGGGCTTGTTTATGATATTTATACTATTAATTTTAATTATGAGCGTGGGCTGTATAATGTTACACAAGAGGGGGCTCAAGAGTTGAAACATAGAGTTTATTCGGTGTCCTTAGGTTTTCGCTTTTAATTTATTGGAATCGAAACATTTGTGCGAAAAAAATGTTTATTATATGTAACAATATTATAACCTGGATATGGAAAAATTAATAGAAAAACTTCAAGAAGAGGCACAACTTACTCAAGAACAAGCAATCAAGGCAATATCTATAATGAAAGATTATATGGATAAAGAGGGGATGGATATAGATTGGGAAAAGTTCTTCAAAGGAAAGTCTGAAGATTTTATTGTAAAAGCCCGTAGCTTATTCTCAACTGTTTCGAAACAGACACACAGCTATACAGATAATATTGTTGATAAGATAGACGATTTTGCCGATAAAGTTAAAAAAGGAGCTAAAGATCTTTTTAATGAGAAATAAATTGATTAAGCCTGCTAATACAGAATCTGCAAATACTTGCAGATTTTTTTATTTTATCGGTATAACATATTTCACTACTTTTGTAAACAAATTTAAACTTAAAAAATATGTCAACATATACAGAAGATAACCGTAAAGTTACTACCCGCCGCCTTATAGAAATGAAAGAACGTGGCGAAAAAATATCAATGCTTACAGCATATGATTACTCCATGGCTTCTATTATAGATCAGGCCGGAATGGATGTCATTCTTGTTGGAGATTCGGCTTCAAATGTGATGGTTGGAAATATAACCACATTACCCATGACACTCGATCAAATGATCTATCATGGACGATCGGTAGTGAATGCCGTGAAACGTGCTTTGGTGGTGGTAGATATGCCTTTTGGTACGGCTTCCGGTAATCCGTTACAATCATTGGAATATGCTATACGTATGATGAAGGAAACGGGGGCTGACACTCTTAAAATAGAAGGAGGTGAGGAAATAGCCCCGGATATAAAAAAGATAATTGACGCAGGCATTCCTGTTATGGGACATTTGGGTCTTATGCCCCAGTCTATAAATAAATATGGTACATATAATGTAAGAGCCAAAGATAGTGTGGAAGCCGATAAATTGATAAAAGACGCTTTATTACTCGAATCTATAGGCTGTTATGCTATTGTATTGGAAAAAATTCCGGCCGAATTGACAAAACAGATCGCTTCTCAATTGAGTATTCCTATTATTGGTATTGGCGCAGGTCCGTATGCAGACGGACAGGTATTGGTGATGCATGATATGTTAGGTATTAATAAAAACTTTTCGCCAAAATTCCTACGCCGTTATGCTGATTTGCATTCTGTAATTACAGATGCTGTACAGAACTATATTAAAGATGTGAAAACTTCGGATTTTCCAAATAAAGAGGAGAGCTATTAGACAATGAAAGTCTGTATAGCCGAAAAGCCAAGTGTCGCTCGCGAAATAGCCGGAATTCTGGGGGCTACTTCCCGTAGGGACGGTTATTTTGAAGGGAATGGTTATCAGGTAACGTGGACATTCGGGCATTTCTGTACACTAAAAGAACCACACGAATACACCGGCAGTTGGAAGCAATGGTCGTTGTATGTCCTTCCTATGATACCCCCCCGGTTTAGTATAAAATTAATTGATAATGACGGGGTAAAAAAGCAATTTGGGGTCATCGAAAAACTGATTTCCGAAGCAGAGGAAGTGATAAATTGCGGTGATGCCGGACAAGAAGGGGAACTTATTCAGCGTTGGGTTATGCAAAAAGCGCAATGTAAAGTTCCGGTAAAACGATTATGGATATCTTCGCTTACCGAAGACTCTATCCGTGAGGGTTTTAATAGTCTGAAAGAACAATCCCAATTTGATAAACTTTACGAAGCCGGACTATCTCGAGCCATAGGTGACTGGTTATTGGGCATGAATGCAACACGTTTGTACACAGTTAAATATGGACAAAATAGATCAGTGCTTTCTATCGGGCGTGTGCAAACACCTACTTTAGCGCTTATTGTCAATCGTCAACTGGAGATAGAAAACTTTAAGCCGGAGCCTTACTGGGAACTGAAAACAATATATAGAGAAACAACTTTTTCGGCGACAAAAGGTAGGTTTACCACGCAGGAAGAAGGCGGGAAATTTCTGGAGGAGATAAAAACGTCAGACTTTGAAGTTACTGATGTTACAACCAAAAAAGGAGAAGAAGCTCCGCCCCGTCTTTTCGACCTGACAGCCTTGCAAGTAGAGTGTAACAAAAAAAATTCTTTTTCCGCCGAAGAGACTCTCAAGATCATTCAGTCATTATACGAAAAAAAGCTGACCACATATCCACGTGTAGATACTACTTTCCTGAGCGACGACCTGTATCCTAAAGTGCCTGCCATATTAAGAGGCTTGGCCGGATACGAAGAGCTTGTTAAACCTGTCTTAGCCGCAAAGATTTCAAAGTCGAAAAAGGTATTTGACAATAGTAAGGTCACTGATCATCATGCTATTATACCTACCGGAGTTCGGGCAAACAATATATCCGATAATGAGCGTAAGGTATATGATCTGGTAACGCGGCGATTTATAGCAGTGTTTTATCCTAACTGTAAAATCTCTACTACAACAGTTTTGGGCGAAGTAAATAAAGTGGAATTTAAAGTTACCGGCAAGCAAATACTTGATCCGGGATGGCGTGTTGTTTTCGACAAATCGGGGAGTGCCCTTAATGATAAAGAGGAAGAAGAAAAAGAAAAGGACGATGACAATGTATTACCGGATTTTGTGAAAGGAGAGAGAGGGCCACATTTACCGTCTTTGAATGAGAAATGGACTCAACCTCCCAAATATTATACGGAAGCGACGCTTCTCAGGGCAATGGAAACAGCAGGAAAGCTTGTTGATGATGACGAATTACGCGATGCTTTGAAAGAAAACGGTATCGGTCGTCCTTCTACCAGGGCTGCAATTATTGAAACCTTGTTCAAACGTAATTATATTCGGAAAGAACGTAAAAATCTATATGCGACTCTGACTGGTGTAGAACTGATTGGAACAATAAAAGAAGAACTTCTTAAATCGGCGGAACTGACCGGGATCTGGGAGAAAAAGCTTCGGCTAATAGAGAAAAATGAGTACGATCCCCGCCAATTTATCGAAGAATTGAAGCAAATGCTGACTGAAATAGTAGCAAACGTGAAAAGCGATACAGGACGTGCGATAACAATAGAAGAAATAATCCCCGAAAAGGAGAAAACAGAAAGGTTGAAGACAAAAAAGAAGACTGAAAATAAAAAACAAGTAGCGGTTAAAAGAGAGGAAACAGATGTTGTTCTTTGCCCTTTATGTAGAAAAGGTTCTGTTATCAAAGGAAAAACAGCTTATGGCTGTTCGGAATGGAAAGCCGGATGTGCATTTAGGTTGTCATATGAAAATATAGATGAGAACCTGAGAGAAAAAGATTTAAAAACAATTATTGAAAGCCTGAATAAATGAAAATAGGCAATATAGAATTTCCCAAAAATCCGGTGTTCCTGGCTCCGATGGAAGATGTCACAGATATGGGCTTCAGACATATGTGCAAACGCTTTGGCGCAGATATGGTATATACCGAATTTGTGTCGAGTGATGCGCTGATACGACATGTAAATAAGACTCAGGCGAAATTATCTATCAGTGATGAAGAACGTCCTGTCGCTATACAAATTTACGGTAGGGAAGTAGATCCTATGATAGAAGCTGCCAGAATATGCGAAGAAGCGAATCCCGATATATTAGATATAAATTTTGGTTGCCCCGTTAAAAAAGTAGCAGGTAAAGGCGCCGGTTCGGGGATGATGAAAACACCCGGCCTGATGGTCGATATAACGAAAGCTGTTGTGGAAGCCGTAAAGATACCTGTAACCGTGAAAACCCGATTGGGATGGGATAATGATTCTAAAATAATAGTGGAACTTGCCGAGCAGTTGCAGGATGTAGGAATTCAAGCTTTAACGATACATGGTCGCACCCGTGCTCAAATGTATTCGGGCGAAGCAGACTGGTCATTAATTGGTGCGGTAAAAAATAATCCACGTATGCATATTCCTATTATAGGGAATGGGGATGTTACCAGTCCCGAAATATGTAAAAAACGATTCGATGAAACCGGAGCCGACGCGGTGATGATTGGTCGGGGAAGCATTGGTAGCCCATGGATATTTGAAGATGTGAAGCATTATTTGAATACAGGAGAGAAACTCCCTGCTAAAGAGTTTATATGGTATTTAGATATTCTGAAAGACCTTATTCTAAAAAATATATCGTATTCGGGCGAACGTGGGGGAATTATTCATAGTCGCCGTCATCTGGCTGCTAGTTCTGTATTTAAGGGTATCCCTGATTTTAAAAAGACTCGGGTTGCCATGTTACGCACCGATTCGGTCGAAGAACTTTTTTCAATTATTGACAATATACCTGCTCAATTTGATATGAAATAATATCATAAAAATGTATCTTTACATCATATGACGTATCAGGAGGCAATCGAGTATCTATATGATCATCTTCCGGTCTATCAGAGAATCGGCAGTGGGGCATTTAAAGCAGGGCTTGACAATAGTTTAGCCCTCGATACATACCTTTCCCATCCCCATACTAAATATAAAACCATACATGTGGCAGGTACAAACGGAAAAGGCTCTACGTCTCATTTACTGGCTGCGATACTACAGCAAGCAGGATACAAAGTCGGTCTTTATACATCCCCGCATCTGGTAGACTTTCGCGAACGTATTCGTGTGAATGGAGAGAAGATCTCCGGGCAATATATTGTTGATTTCATAGACAAGCATCGAGAGGTATATGAGCCTATACAACCATCCTTTTTTGAATTGACAATGATGATGGCTTTTCAGTATTTTGCCGATATGAAAGTCGATGTGGCTATAATTGAAGTTGGTTTAGGAGGACGCCTGGATAGTACAAATATCATTAATCCCGATCTAAGCGTAATAACAAATATAAGTTTCGACCATATGCAAATGTTGGGCGATACTTTAGAGAAGATAGCAACAGAAAAAGCAGGGATAATCAAAGCCGGGATACCTGTAGTGATAGGTGAGGCCGAAGGAGAAGTTCGTAAAGTCTTTGAAAAAACAGCTGATAGAGTAGGGGCGAGGATTGTTTTTGCTGAGGATGAGCATATTATTCAAAATAGCTTGAGAACTGCAAGTGGTTGGTTGCTCGATACTAAATATTATCTTTATCTAAAAGGCGAATTATCCGGTTATGCCCAAATAAAAAATGCGGCGACAGTTTTATGTGCAGTAAAAGAATTACAGTCACTAGGTTATGTGATACCCTCTAAGGCTGTTTATAATGGCTTCGCTTATGTAACCGAATTAACCGGATTAATGGGGCGTTGGCAAGTCATTCAGGAACTCCATCCTAAAATTGTTTGTGATACAGGACATAATATCGCCGGGATAAAGTATATTGTAGAGCAGCTGGCTACAGAAAAGTATAATACTCTTCACATTGTATTAGGCATGGTTAATGACAAAGATATTACTTCTGTTTTGTCTATACTTCCTAAGCATGCTGTTTATTACTTTACAAAGGCGTCGGTTCCCCGTGCACTTGATCAGATGAAATTGCAGGAACTAGCCGGTAAAGCCGGTTTAACGGGTTATTCGTACCATACAGTAAGCGAAGCCATACAAGCAGCCAAAGAATGGGCCAGACCGAATGATTTTATTTTTATAGGAGGCAGTAATTTTATTGTTGCCGATGCTTTAACGGAACTTGGATATAAGTAAACAATTAAACAGGTTTTGCTGTTTTCCCGTCTCTTTTTATCTCTTTATTATCCAAAGCATTCAGAATAATGTTGTCATAATCATAAATATCGTCTGCATAGTATAATGTATCGTTATCATCAGGGTACATGTATGCTGTATAGTAATCGACGAAGAGAGATATTTTACTTTCCGGATTCAGTATGTCCGTCAATTTCTTCAGTTTGTTTTCCTTAGCCAGTTTTTTCCCTTCGTTAGAAACGGGAGATTTGCCTACGCTATAATACAGCCTGTCTTTATAAATATCGTCCGAAGTTGCAGACATACAAAAAAAGGCCAGATCGAAAGGTTTTTGTACTCTTACGCATCCATGACTTACAGCCCTGTTTTTTCTATTAAATGCAGCTTTGGAAGGGGTATCGTGGAGATAGACAGAGAAAGCATTGTTAAACATGAACTTAATCAATCCAAGCGCATTTCTTTCTCCCGAATTTTGGCGGATGGTATATGCGAATTTAGACGGATTAACTTCTTTCCAATTTATGGACTCTAAATCGACTTCTTTACCTCCTTTATATAGCTTCATGTTATTTCTCTTGATATATGTCGAATCTTTTTTCTGAAGAACAGCAACCTCTTTTTGTGCAATACTGGTCGGTACGTTCCAAATCGGGTTCAGATTCAGATAACTGATATCACTTTCCAGTAAAGGTGTTTTGTTTGTGACTGAACCAACACATACCCGCATGATCAGGGGCAGGCTATCTTTCTGACAAGCAAAAAGCATGGCAGGGGCAATATTTACTTCTATATGTTTATCATGTTTCGGCTTTGTCCGTTTCCAACGGTACCGTTCCATGTTGGCGCGTAACTTAGACTGATAATATTCCAAAGGCCTGTTTAAAGCATCAATTGTTATTTTTCCGACCTCATTTTCTTCCGGATAAGAGTTTTTACGCCGGAAGGTGTTTATCGCCGCCAATAAATCTTTATTTAATATCTGATGTAAGGTATCTGTACTGGTGGAATCCGGCTTGTATTCCCCTGTAATAATAAGGCGACGGGCAATATCCGATATATAAGGATTTTTATCGCCTATTTTATATGTTTTTGGACTCTCTATTTTATCGAATTTAAGGTCTTTTTTATCGTCCAGGTCTTGATACTCGTCCAGTAATTTCCGATAAACCAGGTCATCGGGATGAGAGCCCGAAATCAGATTGATAGGATCTTTTGGCAGGTTGATATATAAATTATCGAAGAATATAGAATCTGGCCGGGCGGTATAAATATCATAATCTTTTTCATATAAGATTTTAGGATTTGTAAATCCATAATTCATACCTGTTATGTACTTAATGGCTGAGTTTGTAGAAATAAATTCCAAATCAGCCATTTTTTGATATAAAATATCCAGGTTGAGGCTATATGCCCCGGAATCTATTGAGTCCATCAGAAATCTTATATATTCGGTTGAGAAATAACCTGCAGATAGGCCATGTTTATGACTGTTTTCCAATATATTAGTTAATTCTTTGATTTTTTGAATATCAAGTGTGTCATGTATCCAAATAGGGGTAAAAGTATTTTTCACATACAAGTTTTGTAATATAGAATCTTCTTGTATACGAGATTGTAAGACTTCTTTTAAATGCTGAGGGTTAAAATCCGGATAATTTTTAGCAAATTTTGAAAGGATAACTTCTTTCTTACTGGACTCGCTAAGTTTAGTAGAACTTCTTTCTTTACAACTGGTAAAGAATATCATAATTACTGTAAGTATAGTGTATAAGGTATATTTCATAAAACTCTAATAAAACAAGATCTGTCGGTACTTAATGTTTTTCCTCTTTACGCCTTTACTCAGGCATAAAGAGGGAAAATAGGATCATTCCAGATAAGTATATCCATATAGTCCTGATCGATAGTTGGATAAGAATTCCTTACCTTCTTCTACCGTGATAGATCCTTGTTTGACACAGCTTGTAACCCATGTTTCTACGGTTCGCACTAATTTTTTAGCGTTGTACTGCGCATAGTCCAGTACTTCGGCAACAGTTTCACCATCAATCATTTGTTCTATTTTGTAACCGTCTTCATCAACAGAGATATGCACGGCATTAGTATCCCCGAATAGATTATGAAGGTCACCTAATATTTCCTGATACGCACCCACAAGAAAAACTCCGAGATAGTACGACTCGTTCTTCTTCATGGAATGTACAGGGAGGTAAGATGATTGGTTACCATTCGAGATAAAGTTATCTATCTTACCATCAGAGTCACAAGTAACATCCTGTAATGTTGCCGTCCTGTCAGGACGCTCATCTAATCGGTGAATAGGAATTATCGGAAATATCTGGTCGATGGCCCAAGAGTCCGGTAAAGATTGAAATAATGAAAAATTACAGAAATATTTGTCCGGCAGCAATTTTGATAATTGCTTCAATTCTTCGGGAGAGTGCTTTGAGCGGCCCGCTATGTGAAATATCTCACGGGCAATAGAAAAATATAAACGTTCTACTTGTGCCCTGGTTTTTAGAGACAACATACCCAAGCTAAATAAGTCAAGCGCTTCCTCTCTGATTTGTTGAGCATCGTGCCATGCCTCTAACATACGGGATTGGCTCAGGTTGTCCCATATTTCGTATAACTCGCGGACAAGTTCATGGTCATCTTCTTTTATATCTTCATCTTCATCCCATTCAGGAAGCGTAGTTGTTTCCAGTACTTCAAATACCAAAATAGAATGATGTGCTGTGAGTGAACGCCCCGATTCCGTAATAATATTGGGGTGAGGGATATTATTCTTGTCAGCGGCATCTACCATTGTGGCAATAGAGTCATTCACATACTCTTGTATGGAATAGTTTACACTACTTTCGTTATATGATGAACGCGTACCATCATAATCTACACCCAGGCCTCCGCCAATGTCAACAAATTCGACATTGAAGCCCATTGAATGTAGTTGCACATAGAATTGAGCAGCCTCACGCAAAGCTGTTTTTATCCTGCGTATTTTAGTTATTTGGCTACCAATATGGAAGTGTATAAGGCGAAGAGAATTTTGTAAATTATTTTTTTCCAGATAGGCTAAAGCTTCAAGCAATTCACTCGAGTTAAGCCCGAATTTACTGCCATCTCCTCCAGATTCTTCCCATTTACCACTGCCGGAACTAGCTAGTTTAATACGGATACCAATATTGGGGGTGATTTTTAATCGTTTTGCTATTCTGGCAATCAGAGGTATCTCATTTAGTTTCTCGACTACGATGAAAATATGTTTTCCCATCTTTTGGGCGAGCAGGGCTAATTCTATATAACTCTCATCCTTATATCCATTGCAGATAATAAGCGAATTAGGATCAGTATTGATTGCTATTACTGCGTGGAGTTCGGGTTTTGATCCGGCTTCGAGCCCTATATTGAATTTTTTACCGTGACTGATGAGCTCTTCAACCACAGGACGCATTTGATTTACTTTGATGGGATAGATTATATGGTTTTGTCCCTTATATTCATATTCCTCTGCTGCTTGTTTAAAGCATGTCGATATCTTTTCAATTCTGTTATCCAGAATATCCGGAAAACGAACCAAAACAGGAGCTGATACATCACGAAGTTGTAATTCGTCCATCAATTCCTTTAAATCGACAGCTACTCCATTTTTTCTAGGAGTCACAACAACGTTACCTTTCTCATTTACAGAAAAGTAATTAATACCCCAGCCTGCGATATTATATAACTCGGCCGAGTCTTCGATGCGCCATTTTCTCATTCTTCTTGTAAAGTGATAAAATTATTTAATAGATAAAAATGTTGTTATTTTAGCATTCTTAGGGTCTTTTGCTTCTTCCCCATAGATGTCAAAATCAGCAGTATAAGCCCTGTTTATATTTGATTGCCATATATGAGCCCATGTTTTACCTACGACATAAGGCAATTCTCCTTCTGAAGTGTATTGTAAATATTTACATGCCGGAAAATCTTTTATTATCAAATTTTTATTCGTAGGAATTCCGTTGATGTTTGAAACTTTATATCCTATAAGAGTCGTATATTCTCCTGTATAATCGCTTTCGTAATCGGTATATATACAGTATACATCATTCGATATTTTATTTGGAATGGATTGTACAACACCATTGAGAAAGAACGATTCCCATAGTTTGGCGATATCTTCTTGCGACTTATGATTTTGGTTTGTAGTTCTAACAGATATCCCAACTATAGTGAACGCATCTAATGTTATTTCTTTGCTTTTCATTCTTTCACTAATATTTTAGAAATTTCGGCAATATATAAATAGTGAAAATCTTTTTCAGGATACCATCTTCTGATAACTTCTTTATCAAGGAATGCATTCTCTTCTATTCGTTGTACAAATAGTTTTTTAGCAAAGATAACACTGTTAGCTTCTTGAAAATAGGGAATATCATTCTCTTTTATTATAGTTAACTTTGTTTTCTCGATTTTATTTTCATCTCTTCCCGATACCTTTCCCAAATAACTTAAATCTTTGAGGTAGCCTTTATCAAAAAATGTGAGGGAAAAAGAGTCTGAACTTTCTACAAATTCCCTTGTATATCTTTGCGGACGTATGACAATAAAAGCGACTTCTTTATTCCACATAACGCCAAATCCCCCCCAACTGGCAGTCATCGTATTTACTGTGCCATCCGGTTTTGATGCTGTAATCAGCATCCATTTGTCTTTTAGTCCAAATGCATCAGGGGTATAGTCTTTTATATTTGTTTTTTTGAAAACCATTTTATTAGTATAAATACAGTCAATGTTTCGTCCGGGTAAATAGGGAATTTCAATTCGTAAAAATATAAAATATGTTGTGAAAAAGGAAATAAATATAGGTAAACTATATTAAGAATCTGAGAATGTTATATTATTCTGAATATGAAAAACAAATGCTATAGTTTAGTATATAGTTTGTTCTATTTTAGGAGGAGATATGGATATAAAAAAACGGAGACAGATCATAATTGAAATGTCCCCGCTCTTTATTTTGAATCTTTTATTTTTTATCAGCTGCTTTAGATTTATCTTGGCAGCAAGATGCAGTTTTGCCATCTTTTTTATCTGTTGCTTTGGCTTTGTCTTTGCAACATGATTTCTTATCGTCCTTCTTATCAGAAGCTTTATCTTGGCAACATTCCTTTTTAGGCTGATCTTTTTTAGGAGCTTTATCCTGAGCTACTACCACAGATGAAGCCATTAAGGCTACACACATAATTGCTGACATTATAATTTTCTTCATACTTTTACTTTTTAATTAATACAAGTTATCTCACAAATATACAAGCTATTTCGTGAAAATATAATTAACAGACGTTAAAAATAGAGTATTAATATTCAAAATATCCGAATTCGCTATCGATAATAAGTTCTGTGCGATCTGATTTCTCTACAAAGCCAACTATTTGAGCCTCGATACCAAAAGATTTTGATATATCGATAACTTTTTGAGCATATGGTTGCGGTAAATAAATTTCCATACGATGCCCCATATTAAAGACCTTATACATTTCTTTCCAATCCGTTCCCGATTGTTCTTGAATTAGTTTGAACAAAGGTGGTACGGGAAAAAGATTGTTTTTGGTAATTTTTACTTTATCTACAAAATGCAAGACTTTAGTCTGTGCACCTCCTGAACAATGAACCATTCCATGTATGTGCCCACAAAGTTTATCCAGTATTTGTTTGATAACGGGAGCATAAGTACGGGTGGGGGAGAGCACCAGCTTTCCGGCATCTATATTTAAACTTTCTATTTGGTCGGTAAGTCTCATCTTTCCCGAATAAATTAGTTCGGAAGGTATAGAAGCATCATAACTCTCAGGATATTTTTTTGCAAGATAATTGGCAAATACATCGTGACGTGCCGAGGTCAAGCCATTGCTGCCCATGCCGCCATTGTATTCTTTTTCGTATGTTGCCTGTCCGGAAGAAGATAAGCCGACTATAACATCCCCATCTTGGATGTTATCATTAGAAATGACATCTGATCGTTTCATCCGGCATGTAACTGTACTATCCACAATGATAGTGCGAACCAGATCACCAACATCAGCCGTTTCTCCTCCTGTAGGGTATATATTGACACCTAACGAGGATAGTTCATCACATAGTTGGTTAGTCCCTTCTATAATTGCCGATATAACTTCGCCCGGTATCAGCATTTTATTCCTTCCAATAGTAGAAGATAATAAAATATTGTCGGTGGCGCCAACGCACAGTAAATCATCTATATTCATAATCAGGGCATCTTGCGCAATGCCTTTCCACACAGAAATATCTCCCGTTTCTTTCCAATATATGTATGCTAATGAAGATTTGGTACCGGCTCCGTCAGCATGCATAATATTACAATACTCAGGATCACCGCCTAATATATCCGGAATTATTTTACAGAAAGCTTTTGGAAATATGCCTTTATCTACGTTCTTAATTGCATTGTGAACGTCTTCTTTCGAGGCCGAAACTCCTCGTTGATTGTAGCGTTGGTCACTCATTTCGTTTGTCCGAAGAAATAAATTTATATGAAGTGCAAAATTACATGATTTAAGCGAGAAAGACAAATGCGTAAATAAAAATCAAGCCCACCTTTCGTCCACGATCTGCCCCGTACTCGAAGTACAAATAATAAATTTGCAGAATAATTAACGGCTTTACAAGAGCCAATTTATTAACTTAAAAAGTTTAGCTTATGGACAAAGTCTGTGGTCTTGACGTGCACAAAGATAGTGTATTTGCATGTATCTTGGGCGCTAATGAAGAAAAAATTTATGAGGGTCGTTTTGGGACGACCACGTCAGAGTTAACAAAATTACGTAACAATCTTGTAGAATACGGGACTGGACGGGTAGCGATGGAAAGTACGAGCATTTATTGGATGCCGGTATGGAGTGTATTACAATCTGATTTTGAGTTGAATCTGGTACAGCCTCCTCACTGAAGCGGCTTGGGCGGCAACGCATTCCAAAACAGGCTTTATGGGATACAAATATCGACAGCTTGTCGCCCGAAAGATGGCTTCGCAAAAAGCGCTGATGGCGATCGCCCGAAAAATGCTGGTGGTTATTTTCAATGTCTTATCAACGAAAAAACCATTTGACTTGACACGAAATATGCCTGCCATAAGGCAGAACGCATAATGCCTGTCTCTCAACAAAGAACAGGCCCGGTACTGTTTCAGCTCCTTACCTTTGTGGCGAATCTTATCCCGGCTTTGCAAAATGAGCAATAAACGGATATCGGTAATGAAAATGCGTATGAGCTAAGAAAGCTCGAAGAGGAAAGTATTTTAGTATTATTGCCAAGCTTGAGACGGTTATTTTATCGCCTCTTGTAGCTTATTTGCCTTATCTGTCCTCTATTTATACGAATATCGCATATTTTCTGCATGTTACATAGAATGACTTGGATATACTTTTGGGGGATTTCTAGAGGAAAGGTAATAAAAACACGTTGATTTAATAATATGATATTTATAAAAACAAACAACCTGTAGACAATCAGTCTTACAGGTTGTTAGATAAATCTATATAAAACAAATTAATAGTCTTTTACTTCCCAACCTAAAGCACTGGCTCCTAATACGGCGGCATCACTTTCTTTAAGTTCAGACATTAATAGTTTTATTTTATTGCGATAGATCGGCAACATATTTTCCTCCATGTGCTTACGTACCGGATCAAATATTAATTTCCCGGCTTTTGTTAATCCTCCGAATAGTATAATTGCTTCCGGACTGGAGAACGCTACAAAATCAGCAAATGATTCACCCAATATCAGACCGGTCATTTCAAAAATATCTTTAGCCATTTTGTCTCCTTTTACGGCTGCATCGTATACATCTTTTGACGTAATATCTGCAGGATCAAGTTCTCTTAGTAGACTAGGCTCTGTTCTGGTTTCTAAAAATTCTCTGGCTGTACGTGCCACTCCTGTAGCAGAACTGTATGTTTCCAAACAACCTTTTTTCCCGCAACCACAAAGGCGGCCGTCACGACGAATAGTAGTATGGCCCAATTCTCCGGCAAAACCATCGTGGCCATATACAAGCTGCCCATTTACTACGATTCCACTACCTACACCTGTACCGAGAGTGATAACGACAAAGTCTTTCATTCCACGTGCTGCTCCATAAGTCATTTCTCCAATTGCTGCCGCATTTGCGTCATTGGTTAAAGCAACAGGGATATTCAACTTGTCAGTAAGCATTTGAGCTAAAGGAATTACTCCTTTCCAAGGTAGATTAGGTGCAAATTCGATGCAACCGGTAAAATAATTACCGTTTGGTGCACCAACGCCAACCCCCTTTATATTTCCGGTACCACCTACCTGATCGATGATTTCTTGAACTCCGGCAGCAAGGTGAGTTACATAATCATTAATTTCCAGATATGTACCCGTTTTTATAGATCCTTGATTTATTATATGTCCACGTTTGTCTACTACGCCAAAAACCGAATTAGTTCCACCAATATCGATTCCAATAGCATACGGTTTTTCCATGATTTTTATATATATGTTAATTCAACAATGAAATTATTTCTTAATTAAAATATTTACAAATATAACTAATTCCAAGTTAATATTAGCCTTTGTCACAGTGAAATTCCTGTGTTTTTGCATAAGATGACGGTCAGGAATGTTTAAAATATGTATCCAAAACATTACTTGCCGCAGCAAAAGAACTCATCTGGGAATCAAGAACTAACTGTTCGTATTTTTTCAGCTCTTTTTGCACTTCCGGATTATTGTAAAAATTGCTTTTTAACCGTTCATTGATTGTTTCATGCATCCAGAATTTGGATTGGGCATTGCGTCTGTATTCGAAGTATCCATTTCCCTTAACGAAAGCTATGTATTCATCGATCATTTTCCAAACCTCATCGATACCTATTTCATAATATCCGGAATAGGTTAGTACTTGGGGAGTCCATCCTGATTCGGGCAGGGGAAACAGGTGAAGTGCATTCTGAAAATGTGACTGAGCCAGCCTGGCTTTTTCTATATTATTACCATCAGCTTTATTAATAATAATGCCATCAGCCATTTCCATTATTCCACGTTTTATTCCTTGTAATTCGTCACCTGTTCCGGCTAACTGTATTAAAAGGAAAAAATCGACCATAGAATGTACTGCTGTCTCTGATTGGCCTACACCAACAGTTTCCACAATAATACGGTCAAATCCGGCCGCCTCGCATAATATAATGGTTTCCCTTGTTTTACGGGCTACGCCACCTAATGAGCCGGCAGAAGGGGAGGGGCGGATAAATGCATTTTTTTCCACAGATAGTCTCTCCATTCTTGTTTTATCACCGAGTATACTTCCTTTGGTAACTTCACTGGATGGATCTATTGCTAAAACTGCAAGTTTATTATTACCCTTTAGAATATGCATGCCAAAAGCATCTATAGATGTGCTTTTCCCGGCTCCAGGTACACCGGTTATTCCTATACGGATAGAATTACCTGTATAGGGCAGGCATTTCTCTATCACTTCCTGTCCTATAGCTTGGTGATCTTGCCTGGAACTTTCTATGAGGGTTACAGCTTGTCCCAAAATTGTAATGTTTCCTTTTAGGATTCCCTCAACATATTCAGAAACCGTATATACCTTTCTTTTGAATTTCTTAAAATTGTTCAAATAAGGATTTACTGTAGGTTGTTCAGATATTCCTTTATTTACTCGCAAGCCTTGAAATTGATCGTCATTTTCAATATGTTCCATATAAATAAAATTTTATGGATAGCATGTTATTCTTTATTTTGTGTAAATATAATCAAATAATAGGAGCTTTCTCTTATGGCAAATATTATTTAACAAATACAATATTAAACATAATAGTAATTATGTAACATTATTATAATCAAAGAAAACAACAAACGCCTACAAGAGTTTTTCTCATAGGCGTTTGTTATATCTATTTACCTGCTTGTTTATTCTGCTTCTAATTCTTTTTGAACAGCATCATATTCAGCATTTTTATTTACATTCAATAAAGTCAGATTGTAATATACGTTTTGCAGCTTCATTAGAATTTGTCTAACATCGTATTTATCAGCATTTTTTGCTTTTAGCAAATCTCTATATTTTTCAAGATATGGTAATGCCTTTTGATAAAGATCTACAGTTTCTTTGTCAAATTTAGCCGATGTAGCTCTATCTGTTGTTTGACTGGCTTTTTCCTTTGTATCCTGAGCTTGCAATATATATAATACGCCGATTCCCTCCAACGCTTTTTCACAATTAGCGTCAGTCGACACGGCTTGCAAGTAAGCCGGTTCTGCTTTAGCATAATCTTTTTGTTCGGCAAATAATGAAGCTTTTACGCTCAACAACTCGCATGCATTAGTAGGATCATTTTTGATTGCTTCATCCAGATATGACATTGCCTCCTCACTCTTTCCTCGCATAATCAAAACATTGATTAGGTTAAGAGAGAAATACTTGTTTGATGGGAATTTTTGAAGCCCGTCGCGTAACAAATTTACATAAGCGATGGTATCAGTATTCTTGCATTCTTCTGCTAGAAGTTCATACAAATCGCTTTCTTTATATGTGCTATTCTGAACATATGGTTCAGCGATGAGTTTTTTCAATAATTGGATAGAACGTGCATCATCTTTCGATTGCATTGCACTAATCACAGCATAATATTTGATTGTTTGAAATGTTGTATCCTGAGTATTAAAATCAGCTCTGCTATCTTCAAATATTGCTAAAGAAGGCAGTTCCCAGTATCTTTCAAAAAAATCGGCAGCTTTTTTGTAATCTTGTTTCTCGTTATAGAATATGCCACCATTAATATAGAATCGATGACCATCTCTTAAATTCTTAACGACATCCTTTCTTACTTTGTTTTTAATTTTACCTTTTTCGTCCGGAAGCTGGCCTAATTCATCAGCCTTGATATAAGGCTCATACATATTATATAATCCTTCATACATTTTTTCTTCGTTACCACCTTTCTGGGTAATTTGCTTCTGCATTTCCAGGGTCCGCTCATCATCAAAAGCCTTGTATTCGATATCTCCGGCTACTTTCCATGTTTCCGGATCATTCATAGTTTCCGGATTAGTTAATGCCGGTTTTATCAATGTTCTGGCCTCACTAATATCCTTAGAGGATTTTGCATTTTTTACAGCGCTTTTCTGTGCGAAAGAAAATCCTGCAAATGCACATAAAGCTAATACTAATAAAGTACGTTTCATAATTATCGATTTAGTTTATATTCAATTGTTTAGTCAATACTCTCGATTATTGCATCATTTTCGTTATTTTCTATTTCATCAACTTCATTATCAGAATCAACCTTACAAATAGAAGCAATTTCATCATTTCTCTTGCCCAGATTGATTAGCTTAACTCCCTGGGTAGCACGTCCCATAGTGCGAATATCTGAAACTTTTAGACGAATAGTAATACCAGACTTGTTAATTATCATTAAATCGTTCTCATCTGTAACGCTATTTATAGAAACCAGCTTACCTGTTTTGTCAGTTATATTCAGTGTTTTAACTCCTTTACCACCACGACTGGTTATACGATACACAGGAACGATACTTCCATTTTCGTCAATTACATCATTGCCTTCTTCATCTTTTTCATTGAGATTCGTGCGTTTTCCGTATCCCTGTTCTGATACAACCATAATGGTTTCATTGTTTTGGGCCTCTTTTGACATTGCAAGCATTCCTATAACTTCATCTTGCCCGTCTTCATCGATGCGCATACCGCGTACACCCGTTGCTGTACGTCCCATTTCACGAACATCGGATTCATGGAAACGTATGGCTCTACCATTTCTGTTCGCTAATAATATTTCGCTGTCGCCGTCAGTCATAAGTACCTCTATAACCTTATCATCTTCGCGTATTGTTATAGCGTTCACTCCGTTTTGACGAGGGCGTGAGTATGCTTCAAGGCTGGTTTTCTTTATAACACCTTGTTTTGTACAGAATATCAGATAATGGCTATTGATATAATCTGTATCGCCGAACCCTCTGACACGGATAAATGCCGTTGCTTTATCATCCGATTCAATGTTCAAAAGATTTTGAATTGCCCGTCCTTTCGAGTTTTTAGTACCCTCCGGAATGTCAAATACGCGCAACCAATAACATTTGCCTTTCTGCGTGAAGAGCAGAATGTAATTGTGCATCGATGCCGGATATATATGTTCAATAAAATCTTCGTTTCTGGTTTCTGAGCCTTTAGCTCCCACTCCACCTCTATTCTGGGCTCTAAATTCGGTTAAAGGTGTACGCTTGATATATCCCAGATGTGAGACAGTTATGATCATTTCGTCATTGGCATAGAAATCTTCAGGATTTAATTCTTCTGACGCATAAACAATTTCTGTGCGGCGTTCATCACCATATTTATCTCTTACCTCAATCAATTCATCTTTAATAACTTGCATGCGAAGATCTTCGTTAGACAGTATCTCGTTTAAATAAGCTATTAATTTTTGAATTTCTTCGTATTCGTTATGCAACTTATCTTGTTCAAGTCCTGTAAGCTGACGTAGACGCATTTCTACTATCGCCCGGGATTGTATTTCTGTCAGGTTAAATCTCGATATCAAGTTCTCAATAGCTTCTTGTGGCGATTTGGATGCCCTGATTATGGCAATTACTTCGTCTATGTTATCTGAGGCTATAATGAGGCCTTCCAGTATATGGGCGCGTTCCTCTGCTTTACGTAAATCGTATGTAGTACGACGAATAACAACATCAATACGGTGCTCAACAAAAAACGAAATCATGTCTTTTAGATTCAATGTTTTTGGTCGACCCTTAACTAACGCTATATTGTTAACACTGAAAGACGATTGTAAAGCCGTAAGTTTATATAGTTTGTTTAGAACCACGTTCGCGTTGGCGTCGCGCTTAATATCGACAACGATACGCATACCCTGACGGTCAGATTCATCATTAACATTGCTGATGCCATCGAGTCTTTTTTCTCCTACAAGGTCTGCTATATGCTTGATTAGCTCTGCTTTATTTACTAAATATGGAATTTCTGAGATCACTATTTTTTCGTGATTACCTTCCATTTCTATTTCGGCACGACCACGCATGATAACACGTCCACGACCGGTTTCAAATGCATCGATAACACCTTGGTATCCATATATAAATCCTCCCGAAGGGAAATCCGGAGCCTTTACATATTGCATCAGGCCTTGAGTATCAATGTCTTTATTGTCAATGTACGCAATAGTGGCATTGATTGACTCTGTCATATTATGAGGAGCCATATTGGTAGCCATCCCTACGGCAATACCCGATGCTCCGTTTATCAACAAATTAGGAATGCGTGTAGGAAGGACTGTGGGTTCCTTCAATGTATCGTCGAAGTTTAACTGAAAATCAACAGTTTCTTTATCGATATCTTTCAGCATTTCTTCCGCTAAGCGGCTTAGGCGTGCTTCTGTATAACGCATAGCCGCAGGGCTGTCACCATCGACACTACCCATATTTCCTTGTCCGTCTACCAACAGATAGCGCATGCTCCATTCCTGTGCCATACGTACCATGGCAAAATATACCGAAGAGTCACCATGAGGGTGATACTTACCGAGTACTTCTCCGACAATTCTGGCTGATTTTTTGTGAGGCTTGTTAGATGCATTACCCAGCTCGCTCATTCCGTATAAAATACGACGATGTACAGGTTTAAAACCGTCTCTTACATCAGGTAAAGCCCTGGAAACTATGACCGACATTGAATAGTCAATGTAGGCAGATTTCATCTCATCCTCAATATTGATTCTAATAATTCTATCCTCTGCTTCTATCATTATTTTAACATAAAATTTTTATTCTCAAATACTTGTGTAAAGCTTTTCAGTTAAGGCCTTTTTTTAAGTTTTAAAAACATGCTAAGGTATGAATTTTCTTTGTATTAAGAAAATATAATGTCACAAAAAAATGCCCGATAGTTTAGTATCTACCGAGCATTTCGTATATCAATCAGGCCGTTTAATTATTCATTTCTGCCATGACAGTTCTTATATTTTTTACCGCTTCCGCAGAAACAAGGCTCATTTCTTCCTTGCTTTTTGTCCACTTGAATTGGAGCCATTCTTGGCTTTTCTTCGCCCGGGCGTTGTCCGGGAGCTTGTCTTCTTTGGCCTGATTCTACTTCATTACGTTCTGTACGATAACGGCTGTAATCGGTTTTTCGCTCAGGAGCAGCCTGGCGAACTTGCTCCGGTTCGCGTACCGGTATTTGCCCACGCATAAGTATAGTAACAGCCTTGTTATTTATACTGTTAAGCATGGATTTAAACAGAGTAAAAGACTCCAGTTTGTAGATCAATAGCGGGTCTTTCTGCTCGTAACTTGCATTTTGTACCGATTGTCGTAAATCGTCCATTTCGCGAAGATGTTCTTTCCATTCTTCATCTATCGTATGTAGCACAATTGATTTTTCAAAAGACTTGATAATCTCTTTTGATCCCGAATCGTATGCATCTTTCAAATTACATGAAATATTATATACACGCTTACCATCTGTAATAGGAATCAGGATATTTTCAAATTTGCTACCTTGCTCTTCATAAACTTGTTTAATAACAGGATTAGCAATCTCAGCCAAACGATCCATTTTGTGTTTAAAGTTTTGAACAGCAGTCTCATATGTCTTATCCGTCAAATCATCGGGTTTGGATGTACGGAATGTTTGTTCATCAAATGGCGCTTCAATAGCCAGTATACGAAGTAAATCTATTTTAAGTCCTTCATAATCCAGATTATCTGCATATTGTTCCGATAAACTTACTGCAGTATCATAGAACATATTTACAATATCGATGCCGATACGTTCTCCCATAAGGGCATGGCGACGGCGTTTATATACAACTTCACGCTGAGAATTCATAACGTCGTCATATTCAAGCAAACGTTTACGGATACCGAAGTTATTTTCTTCAACTTTCTTTTGAGCTCGTTCTACTGACTTGCTAAGCATGTTGTGCTCCAGCATTTCGCCTTCTTTAAAGCCCATACGGTCCATCATGCCGGCAATACGTTCCGATGCAAACAGACGCATCAAATCATCTTCTAATGAGATGTAGAATATCGATGATCCGGGGTCTCCCTGACGGCCGGCACGACCTCTTAACTGACGGTCTACACGACGGGATTCATGTCTTTCGGTACCGATAATCGCTAAACCTCCGGCTTCTTTTACACTCGGCGCCAGCTTTATGTCTGTACCACGACCCGCCATATTGGTAGCAATGGTAACAGCTCCCGGTTGTCCGGCTTGTGCCACAACGTCAGCCTCTTTCTGATGTAGTTTCGCATTCAATACATTATGCTTGATCTTGCGCATGGCAAGCATCTTGCTAAGTAACTCTGATATTTCTACAGAGGTTGTACCAACAAGTACTGCACGCCCTTGATTTACAAGGTTTTCTATCTCTGATATAACCGCATTGTACTTCTCTCGTTTTGTTTTGTATATGCGGTCGTTCATATCATTACGTGCAATCGGCCTATTAGTCGGAATTACTACCACATCCAACTTATAGATATTCCACAACTCTCCGGCTTCGGTTTCAGCTGTACCGGTCATACCCGAAAGCTTGTGATACATACGGAAATAATTTTGCAAGGTAATGGTGGCAAACGTTTGTGTAGCAGCTTCCACTTTTACACGTTCTTTTGCTTCTATCGCCTGATGCAAGCCATCTGAATAGCGTCGGCCATCCATAATACGACCGGTTTGTTCGTCTACAATTAGTACCTTGTTATCGATAACAACATACTCATCATCTCTTTCGAACAATGCATAAGCTTTAAGTAGCTGATTTACTGTGTGAACACGTTCAGATTTGATTGAGTAATTTTGCATCAGCTCATCTTTCTTTTCAGCTTTTCCGCTATCTGTCAGCGACAGGTTTTCAAGTTCGGAAAGCTGTGCGCTAATATCGGGCAATACAAAGAATAAAGGGTCATCCGAATTTCCTGTCAATAAGTCTATACCCTTGTCAGTGAGCTCTATACTATTGTTCTTTTCATCGATTACGAAATACAGGTCGTCTGTAACAATATGCATGTTACGCATTTGCTCCGACATGTAATGTTCTTCGGTTTTCAACATGGACGACTTGATACCCGGTTCGCTCAGGAACTTGATAAGCGGTTTGTTTTTAGGCAATCCTTTAAATGAACGATACAATAGCAAAGAACCTTCTTCCTGTACTTTCTTATCTTCCGAATTCATTTTCACTCTGGCTTCGGCAAGTAATTTGGTGGCTAATTCGCGTTGGGCTTTTACCAGTATTTCCACACGAGGGCGGAATTCTTCGAATAATTGTTGTTCTCCACGTGGTACAGGTCCCGAAATAATCAATGGAGTACGGGCATCGTCTATCAACACGGAGTCCACCTCATCGACAATTGCAAAATTGTGTTTGCGTTGTACCAGATCCGATGGATTTACAGCCATATTGTCACGTAGATAATCGAATCCGAATTCATTGTTTGTCCCAAATGTAATATCGGCCTGATAGGCTTGGCGCCGTCCTTCCGAGTTTGGCTGATGCTTGTCTATACAATCGACGGATAACCCATTGAACATATAGATTGGTCCCATCCACTCAGAGTCACGTTTTGCCAGGTAATCATTTACAGTTACCACATGCACTCCATTTCCGGTTAAAGCATTCAAAAAGACAGGCAAAGTACCTACGAGTGTTTTACCTTCCCCTGTGGCCATTTCAGCGATTTTTCCTTTATGAAGTACAACTCCGCCAAATAACTGCACATCGTAATGTATCATGTCCCATATGATTTCATTACCTCCGGCAATCCAGTGGTTCTTGTAGATAGCTTTGTCGCCTTCGATGTGTACGAAGTCTTTCGTTTCTGCCAATTCTCTATCAAAGTCTGTCGCAGTAACTTCTATTTCTTCATTTTGTGTAAAACGGCGCGCTGTATCTTTGACAATAGAGAAAACTTCCGGTAGCACTTGCTCCAAAATCTCTTCATATTTGTCTGTTACCTGTTTCTCCAGCTTATCTACTTCAGCCCACACATCTTCGCGTTGATCTATTTCCAATGTTTCCACTTTGGCTTTTAGCTCAGCTATCTGATTCTTTTCCTGGGCAACATAATCCTGAATGCGCTGCTTTATTTCTATCGTTTTTGCACGCAATTCATCGTGCGACATGTGTTCAATATCAGAATATACGGCTTTTATTTTGTCTACAAAAGGATTGATTTCTTTCAAATCCCGTTGAGATTTATTTCCGAATAATGATGTTAAAATATCTGCGAATCCCATATATTTAGTTGTTTTATTTTTTATTAATTGTTGTTTTAAAGTAATTCCGATAATGGTTGTTCTTTTGCAGCATTCGGAGACCGGATACGCATAATATAAGATATTGTAGGCGCTATTTCTGTAGCCTTTATAGTTCTTTTTACCTTTGCCGGTTTTATGTTGTTCCCAAAAAATATGACAGGGCATACAACAGCATTGTTTCGTACCTGTTTTTCTTTGAACGAAGCATCCTGTTCATTTACAACTTTATATCCTGGCTGAAGCTCTACAAAAAGGTCGCCGGTTGTTTCCCGTGTATATCCGTTTTTGTAATATTCCATTACAGGATTCCACTGTCCATGCTGTATTTGGAAAGAAGTGTAAACTTCTTGTACTCCTGAAAATTCCGATACAAATTCAGCCGCTTTGTCCTGTATTTCCTGTAAGGATATGTTTTTATCTTTAATCAGTTTTCGATTCAGGTATATCTGCCCATTGTAAAACTTATCTACCCACTGGTTATCTCTGCCATATATAGCCATAAGGTACATATTGAGAAGGGCTTCACAACGGTTGATATGGAATTTGTTTTCCGGTGGGTTATTGCCGGCTTCATTCTTATAATCTGATTCTGCAAAATCATAATATCCCGTCGATGTGATAAATACCAAAGTATTCTTTAACCCGACTGTCCGGTCTATTTCATTAAGCAGTTTTTCTATTTCTCTATCCAGCCTGATATATATATCCTGTATTTCGACAGAATAATCCGAAACATTCGGATAGTTGCCTGCATAGAATGTTAGAGACAAAAAGTCAGGACTTATGCGTTTTCCCAATTCGGCTTTAGACAATAATGTCATAGCTGAATTTCTGATATTTTCATTAACGGCCGGCATTTTCTTGGCCAGGATATAGGTTTCTTTGTTATTACCGGTTCCATGAGTAAAAATCCGTTTATCTCCCGGTATAAAAGGGAAAGCTTTGTATTCTGTGGCGCTAAGCAGCGGAGACCAATACATTGTCCACGCTTTTGTTGAAAAGTCGGAGCCACTCCTGTTATCCTGATCTACAGACCAATAAAAGTTTTTATAGAATGTGGTCGAAGCCCATTTGCCGGTATAGTCATCTACCCAAAAAGCCGAATTTCCTTTTTGTCCGGCTGTAATCAAAGCCTGATTAGTTTGTGGCGCAAATGAGTAAACATCAGAATTGCCGGAAGATGATATTTTCAACTCATCAGTAATTGTAGATGTTTTTAAAGCCAAAGGCGAGACTTTATCTTGTGTGTAATTTCCCAGAAATGCGGGATCGGAAAACGATGATACTATTTGTTGCGTAGATGCCAGATATTTCTTATTTCCAACAATTCCATGATAAAATGGCATAGCCCCGGTGTATATTGTCGCTATAGCCGATGCATCGTCCAGATAGGGAAAATCGAATTTTATATTTTGATAAACTAATCCTCCACTGAGTAAGCGTTTAAAGCCTCCTTCGGAAAAAGTGCTTTGGAATAGCTCAAGGTAATCGCCTCGCAGCTGATCAATAGTAATGCCAATCACCAACTTTGGAGTTTCGTGTACAGGTGTTTGCGCCTGAACTGAGGTGATGGTTAATACTGCTACTAATGAGGTAATTATTCTTATCATCTTGCTGCTTTAGGCAAACTGTAATCAGCTTTTTTCTTTGTTTTTTGTTGTAATACATTCATTCCCGATCTTAAGCAAATAGATAAGATGTACGGAATAAAAGCTATTTCTAATTGTTGTGGTATCAAACACCATGCCAGAAGAAATAGCAAAAGCGCCACAAAGTTAATAAAATGATAATAACTTAAGCATTTCGTGAGAGGTTTTACGAAGAATAATAGTGCAACCAGAAGTTGCAGAGGATTTAACCATATGATATTCCAGTTTGGATTGGTACATGGATGCTCCGAAAAAAACATCAGAAAGAATATAATACATCCTCCGGCACCTGCCACTAAAAACAATAGTGTATCGTATGTTTTGCCTAAAGTGTACCATTTCTTTATATAAACCAGCAGAGATAATGCAATAGTAAATACAAGCAAAGCAATACCCATGTACAGTGGTTCGTTAAACTCAATATATGCAGGGGATATCCCCTGTAAGATACTTCTGCTTTCAAGCAGAAGTCTTCTTTCCGTACTGTCACTTTTTATAATTGCTCCTGCATAAGCATTCATTAAATAATGGGGTAGGAAATCTTTTTGCCTGTCTGTTATTATTTTATCAGCATCGGCGCCAATCACCAAATCTATACCAAACTTAGTCCACGGCTGTATATCAACACATTCATGCACTAAATCTCTGTAAGTTTGTCGCTTATTCGTCGGTGTATATTCTATCTTTCCATTTATGTATTTCTCTATAATATCCCGTGGACGTGTTGAACAATTATCGTAAAAGTAGTTATAACGGTATACCCTGTTTTCCGGTAGAGAGTTGATAACTAATGCATCAAATATTTCTTGTTTTTCTTTCCGGGTAAGGTTGTATACTTGTTCTATGACACCGACTCCCCGCTCTTCGTACTCTTCTACGTAATAATGAAAATCGATTACAGCCACCATATAATCGGTTTCTCCTTTTACAAAAAGAAATATAAAGTTATCCTTACTCATGTTGAATATACCGTAGTTGAATACCATATCTATATTGTTTTCCGGATCATTAATACGTATGGCGGTGTGTCCGAATAGCGCATAAACCGCGCCATCCCAAGGAGTATTGGTAAGAAGGCTTATCTGCGCGGAATCGCTCAATACAATTTGAGAATAACTATACCGTTGAGCATTCAGCTGTACAAAGCTTATAATGAAGAGTAAGAAAATAAATCCTTTTCGCATATTCAAAATATTTTCGAATACAAAGATAAATTATCCACTGATAGAATGTATAATATATCAATAATCATTATTACAATGTTGTGAATTTTACTTAAAAAAGCGAACGGTTTCTCAGTAAATCCATTTATTATTGCATAAATTTGTCTTGTATAATCAAAATTATTATCATATGAAAAAAGGATTAATCGCGATTGCTTTATTCTGTATTGCTAGTTATGTTTCGGCTCAGGATATAAATTTGCTTTCCCCAACAAAGACAGGTGGCAAACCTTTGATGGAGGTCTTAAATGAGAGACAGTCGAATCGTAACTTCGATAGCTCAAAACAGCTTTCTACGCAGACTTTGTCTGACTTACTTTGGGCTGCATACGGATTTAATAGACCTGAAAAACGGACAGTGCCTTCGTCGCAAAACAGGCAAGAGGTGGATGTTTACGTAATGTTAAGCACAGGAGTTTATTTTTATGACGCTAAAGCCAATAAGCTTATACTGAAAGAGAAAGGTGACCTCAGAGATGTACTTGGACAACCTGAAATTTCGAAAAATGCACCTGTATCACTTATTTATGTTATAAATCTGGATAAGAATGGCCGTGAGACAGGGTATATGGATGCAGGTTTCCCTGTTCAGAATGTATATTTATATTGCGCATCGGCAGGATTGGGTACTGTTGCCCGGGGATCATTTAAAAGACCCGATGTACATAACGCTCTTAAACTGACCGAGAAACAAGAAGTTGTATTGGTACAGCCGGTAGGATACCTGAAGTAATTGATAAATCGTATATATGGAAAAAGGAACTGATAATTTCAGTTCCTTTTTATTTAGTACATTGATAATAAAATCAAAGTTTTAATGCTCCTACAAGCTCACTAACAGAAGCGATATTATTTTTATCTAAATATTCTGAAATACCATCTACTACTTTTACCGAAATAGTAGGATCAATAAAATTGTGAGTTCCAATCTGTATAGCAGATGATCCTGCCAGAATAAATTCAATAGCATCTTGCCAGCTGGAGATACCGCCCATACCTATAATTGGAATTTTAACGGCATTGTATGTTTGCCATACCATTCTTAGAGCAATAGGTTTTACACATGGGCCGGACAATCCTCCTGTAACCGTTGATAACACCGGACGTTTTTTGTTTATATCTACTGCCATCCCCAACAATGTATTTATCAACGAAACCGAGTCGGC
This sequence comes from Bacteroidia bacterium, assembly GCA_025999435.1. Taxonomy (GTDB): domain Bacteria; phylum Bacteroidota; class Bacteroidia; order Bacteroidales; family Dysgonomonadaceae; genus Dysgonomonas. The sequence goes on from BNXH01000010.1 coordinate 31,082, forward strand.
GCCTTCGCCTTCCACGGCTTTGGCTATTTCTGTGATATCGGTTACATTCGGCGATAATTTTACAATAAGAGTTTTATCCCATACCTTGCGTACAGCTTTCGTTACTTTTGCCGCCGAACAAGCCGATGTGCCAAAGGCCATACCGCCTTCTTTTACGTTTGGACACGAAATATTAAGTTCAATTGCCGGTACTTTCTCTAATTGGATCAATTTTTCCGTACAATCCACATAGTCCTCCACGGTAGAACCCGATACGTTGACTATAATATGGGTATCGATATCCTTTATTTCCGGATATATATTTGTAACAAAGTAATCAACACCCTTATTTTGCAGTCCTACAGCGTTTAACATGCCTGCCGGAGTTTCTGCCATACGAGGATAGTCATTCCCTTGTCTTGCACGAATTGTAGTTCCCTTTACAAATATACCACCTATTCGCGATAGGTCAAAGAAGTCCGAATACTCCTTTCCATAACCAAAAGTACCCGATGCAGTCATCACTGGGTTCTTCAAATGTAAATCACCAATGTTTACAGCTAGTTTATCCATGTTAACTTATCTATATTAAATACGGGCCCTTCTGTACATACGCATACATTCCCTTCGTGGGTTTTTTCCACACAACATAAACACACTCCAAACCCGCATGCCATCATATTTTCAAGCGATACTTCACATTGTATTCCATTACTATGAGCATACTTTGCTACTGCCACCATCATTGGTTTCGGTCCGCAAGTATAAATAGCCGAAAAGCGCGTGCTTTTTAGTACTGTATGATCTGTTACATATCCTTTTTCACCAAAAGACCCGTCTTCGGTAGTACAGAATACCTCTCCATACTTGCTGAAATCATCTAATTGGAGTAAATCATTCTTAGAGCGTGCTCCCAAAAGAAATTTGGGACTGAATCCTTGAGCTTTCAGGCAGGCTCCCAAAAACAGCATGGGAGCAGTACCTACACCGCCGCCAATTAGCAATAATTCCTGTTCACTATCTTTTGTGGGAAGAGTGAATGTATTTCCCAGTGGGAAGAGTAAGTTCACTATATCGTTTACTTTATATTCGCACATGGCTCTTGTTCCATCACCAATAGCTTGAACCAATAGCCATAGTTCATTTTTGTCTTTATCCACAAAATTCACAGAAATAGGACGCCTTAGATATGTTGCCGGAGAGCCATCAACTCTGACTTCAACGAATTGTCCCGGGTACATATCCGGTAATAACGTGTTATCTGTAGTAGTAAGCTTTATAAGACAATAATTTTGGTTTAGACGGCTATTTTCTGTAACCACTAAATCCAACATTTTTTTCATCTATCTTGTTTTTAGAAAATAAGTACTTTGTTTCCAGTTGCAAAGTTAATAAGTTTTAGTCTCATTAAAAATGATGGAAGTTATAATTTATATGAAAGTTTTCATTACCTTTATGTCATATGTTACTACTCATAATAGGTTAATATTATGTTCTTAACTATCAAAAACACATCATTTACCTCTGTTTTCCTCAATATAAAGGACAGGGATCATTTTGTCTCTTTATAATTATTATCCTTATCATTCTCATTTTTAGCAAATTCGTGTCGGATTTGCATATTTCTTTTGTAATCAAATCACTAAAAATATTAAACTATGGAATTGCCATTTGCCGAATCATGGAAGATAAAAATGATAGAGCCTATACATAAAAGCACCCGCGAAGAACGTGAACAGTGGTTAGCCAAAGCTAAAAATAACGTATTTCAGTTAAAATCCGAACAAGTATATATAGACCTGATCACAGATTCGGGAACCGGAGCTATGAGTGATCGCCAATGGTCGGCAATGATGTTAGGAGATGAAAGTTATGCCGGTGCCACTTCTTATTACAATATGAAAGATGCTGTTACACGCATTACCGGTTTCGATTATGTGCTTCCTACACATCAGGGACGTGCTGCCGAAAATGTATTATTCTCGTGCCTTATAAAAGAAGGTGATGTATGCCCGGGAAATTCACATTTTGATACAACGAAAGGACATATAGAATCTCGAAAGGCAGTGGCTTTGGATTGTACTATTGACGAAGCTAAAGATACACAATTGGAAATTCCTTTTAAAGGCAATGTGGATATTAAAAAACTTGAAGCTGCTTTGAAAAAGTACCACGATTGTATTCCTTTTATAATAGTGACTATAACGAATAATACATCGGGAGGACAACCTGTTTCGATGGAAAACCTTAGAGAGACGCGTATTCTTGCCAATAAATATGGGAAACGTGTAATATTCGATTCTGCGCGTTTTGCGGAAAATGCCTATTTTATAAAAACGAGAGAAGCAGGTTATGAGAATAGAACTATAAAAGAGATCTGTTTAGAAATGTTTGGTTATGCCGATGGTATGACAATGAGTGCAAAGAAAGATGCAATTGTGAATATGGGCGGATTTTTTGCAACGAACGTCAAAGAATGGTATGATTCTGCAAAGATTAAAGGTATTATTTACGAAGGATTTATTACTTATGGAGGAATGAACGGGCGTGACATGAATGCTTTGGCTATAGGCTTGGATGAGAATACTGAATTTGATAATCTGGAAACCAGGATTAAGCAAGTCGAATATTTGGGTAGAAAATTGGATGAATATGGTATTCCATATCAACGGCCAGCCGGAGGGCATGCTATTTTTGTTGATGCTTCTAAAGTCCTGACTCATGTGCCCAGAGAAGAATTTCCTGCCCAGACTTTGACTGTAGAACTATATTTAGAAGCCGGCATAAGAGGGTGTGAGATAGGTTATCTATTGGCAGACAGAGACCCTAATACCAGAGAAAACAGATTCGATGGTCTGGACTTACTGCGATTGGCTATTCCCAGACGTGTTTATACGGATAATCACATAAATGTTGTCGCAGCAGCTTTAAAAAATATATACGACAGAAGGGAAAGTATCACTAAAGGAGTAAAAATAATTTGGGAGGCTGAACTTTTACGGCATTTTACAGTAGAGCTCGAAAGAATTAAATAGTGATATTTCGAAAATAAAATTATAGGCTTGAATCTTGAAAATTTAAGCCTATTGTTTTTTTTATAGTGGTTTATTATCCGCATTGAAGGTCTCGAATGTATTATCGGTATAATAAATAATTATCTTGCTTACTTTTCTATCCGGTAGTTTTTGATAGATAACTTCCTTTTTTATAATTTGTTCCACTTCATTTTGAGGTTGCTCAACTATAATTTCCTTACGATATTCAGGTTCTTTCTGGGCAATCGGTGGAGATACGTAATTCTGGGAGAATAAATCGGGGTGATTTTGAGTAATCGGTGTAGCCTGAAATGTATTCGCGTTTTTTTTACCATATTCCGGCTTATACATATCACCTTTTCCGGATATTAACCAGTCCGGATTGATGTACTCCATTTTGGATAATATTCGAGTAACAACATCCAGACTAGGATTATTACGTCCATTTAGTATGTGCGAAACTACAGCGCGTCCCAATTGAAGTCTATCTGCAAAGGCAGAAGGAGTAAGCTGTTCACTTTCCATAATCAATCTAATACGATCTTTCATAATCCTATTATGTAAATAGTTTACTACAAATGTAAATAGTATATTTTACAAATAAAAATTTTATTAGTATATATTTGTATTTAACAAGTGTATATTTAAATATCCTTTTGTATATAAACAAGTGTATACAGGGTAATATAGCTATAAAGTATCCCTTTTTATATTTTATATAAAATACTAAATATAAATGATATAATATCATAAATATGTCTTTAGTTATAGAGTTTATCGGGTTTGTGTCTACACATTGGATATTATCTAAATCATAACTTTATTATATAAGCATATTTAATTGATTATCAATTATATAATATGAAAAATATCACGATATAAAACCTGATTACAAAACTATATCATAGCTCGAATACATATGTAATATATTCTATTTACAACAAAAATACATTTGTTGATTTGGTATTTGGTTACCATGTGGATACATATGTGAATGGTATCAAATATTCATTTGTTTGCTATGATAGGATTCACATATGTATATTTATTCAGATACTTTATTTTTTACAAATAATCAAGTATCTTTACATTTGAATCTAAAAATTTCCTTTATGAAGAAAGTATCCTTATTTCTGTTGTTTTGTATACTCTGCGAGATTCACGTATTTGCGTGCACAAATTTATTAGTTGGAAAAAAAGCTTCTGTTGACGGGTCTACAATGATCACGTATTCGGCAGACTCGTATGCTTTATATGGTGAATTGTACTATTGGCCGGCAAGACAGTGGCCTAAAGGCACTATGATGAATGTTTATGAATGGGATAGCGGAAAGTTTAAATATCTGGGAGATATAGCTCAGGCAGAACAGACATATAATGTTGTTGGAAACATCAACGAACATCAGCTGTCTATAGGAGAAACGACCTTTGGAGGTAGAAAAGAGCTTGTTAATCCGGAAGGTAAAATTGATTATGGTAGTCTTATTTATATAACATTACAAAGAGCTAAAACAGCAAGAGAGGCTATAAAGATAATGACAGATCTCGTTGCTGAATATGGATATAATAGTAGTGGTGAATCTTTTTCTATCGGAGACCCTAATGAGATTTGGGTATTGGAAATGATCGGTAAAGGCAATGGTAATACAGGTGCTGTATGGGTTGCCGTGCGTATACCTGACGATTGTATATCTGCTCATGCCAATCAGGCCAGAATACAGCAATTTCCCCTGAATGACCCTCAAAACTGCCTTTATTCTAAAGATGTGATTTCTTTTGCTAAAGAAAAAGGGTATTATAAAGGTAAAGATGAAAATTTCAGTTTTGCTGTAGCGTATAATCCTTTGGATTTTGGAGGACAACGTTTTTGTGAAGCCCGTGTATGGAGCTTTTTCAATCGCTACAATAAAGATATGGCTAAATTTGTTACTTATGCGCAAGGTAAAACACAAGAGCCTATGCCTTTATACATCAAGCCGGATAGAAAGTTGTCGTTAACAGACCTGAAGGAAATGATGAGAGACCATTATGAAGGAACGGCTTTGGATTGGACTAATGATATTGGTGCAGGGCCTTTCAAATCTCCATATCGTTATGCCCCTCTGACTTGGAAATCCGATTCTGTAGCGTATTGCAATGAACGTCCGATTGCTACTCAACAAACAGCATTTGTTTTTGTTACGCAGATGCGCTCATGGTTGCCCAACCCGATAGGTGGTATTATATGGTTTGGAACTGACGATGCGGCTCAAACAGTGTTTACACCGATGTATTGTTCTATAACACAAACGCCTGAATGTTATCGCGAAGGTAACGGTGACATGTATAATTTCTCATGGACTTCCAGTTTTTGGATTCACAACTGGGTATCTAATATGGTTTACAACAGGTATGATTCTATGCATGCGGATCTTAGAAAATTACAGTTAGAATTGGAATCGAAGTTTCTAAAAGAGCAAGATGCTACAGAAACAGAGGCATTGGCGCTGTATAACCAGTCTCCTGAAAAAGCTGTACAGTATTTAACAACGTATAGCCAGAACCAAGCTCAATATGCATTTGGTAAATGGAAAAAGTTAGGCGAATTTTTGATTGTTAAGTATATGGATGGCGGAATAAAAAAGGAAGAAAACGGAGTGTTTGTAAAAGGGAAACTAGGGGAACCTATATATCCGCAACGTCCCGGTTATTCAAAAGAGTTTTATAGAGAGGTTGTAAAAGAAACCGGAGATAAATATAAAGTTCTATACTAAAAATATTGTGCCCCTCTGTTTTCGGAGGGGCTTTTTATAAACATTTACAACATGACTAAAGGGCTGGCATATAGTCTTTTATTTTCGACAGGTATAATTGTTTTCTTTATTTTAAGCCTGTTTCTTGGCTCTGTATCAATTCCTGTGCAAGCTATCATCCAAATATTGCAAGGAAATGAGGTCGAGAAACAAGCTTGGACGCATATTATATTAGAGTCTCGTCTGCCCCAAGCTGTGACCGCATTGTTTACAGGTGGAGCTCTTGCCGTATCCGGATTATTATTGCAAACAGCATTCCGAAACCCTTTGGCAGACTCCGGGATTTTAGGTATCAGTTCGGGTGCCAATCTGGGTGTAGCACTTGTCATCCTGCTTATTGGTAATAGTATCGGCTCGGTGGGAGGATTCGATTTGTCTTATTCGATGAGTATTGTTTTAGGTGCGTTTCTTGGTGCATCTCTCATCCTGATTGCTATCATGGGATTTGCGTCTGTCATCAAAAACAATATAATGCTGCTTATAATAGGAATCATGGTTGGCTACCTTACCTCTTCTATAATATCTATACTCAAATTTTGGAGTACAAACGAAAATGCATATTCTTTTATGATTTGGGGAATGGGGAATTTTTCAGGAGTATCTTTTGCCCAACTTCCTTTTTATTGTAGTATTATAAGTTTAGGATTACTTATGTCTATTTTATTAATCAAACCTTTGAATGCCTTGTTGTTGGGAGAGCGATATGCTGCTAATTTAGGCGTAAATATAAAGCTTATCCGCTTTTTGTTACTATTATGTGCCGGATTATTAACAGCTATCACATGTGCATTTTGCGGCCCGGTAGCTTTTATTGGTTTAGCTGTTCCTCATATAGCCCGCTTATTGTTAGGTACATCCAATCATAAATCGTTACTTCCTGTAACTATATTGATCGGCTCAGCTATGGCTTTGCTATGTAATCTTATCTGTGTATTACCCGGCGCGGCAGGGGTATTGCCACTAAATGCAATAACTCCGGTCTTTGGCGCTCCTGTAATTATATATGTTATTCTGAATCAGAAAAAAATACAATATTTCAACTAATTGGAAAAACCTAAGTACATATTTGCAAAAGGAATAAGCATAGGCTATCCCAAAACCCGGAACCGAAAAGAAAATCCTCTTTACAAAGATTTATCTTTTAGTTTGTATCAAGGCGAATTAGTCTGCCTTCTTGGGGTCAATGGTGCCGGAAAATCAACGTTACTCCGTACTATTAGCGCTTCGCAGCCTGCACTCAGAGGCTCTATATACCTTGAAGATAAGGATATTTCAACTTTTTCAGAGAAGGAATTATCCAGGCACCTCGGTTTGGTGTTAACAGATAAGACATCTGCGGGGGGACTATTGGTCAAAGAACTCGTTGAATTAGGGCGATATCCATACACCGGATTTTTCGGACAGTTGACAAAGCAAGATAATGAAGTCGTTCAAAAAGCTATGGAAGATGTTCGTATTGCTCATAAAGCAAACTCTTATATCGCGGAATTATCGGATGGGGAACGCCAAAAGGCTATGATAGCCAAATCTTTAGCTCAGGAATGTCCGTTAGTGATATTGGATGAGCCTACTGCATTTTTAGATATCGAAAGTCGGATAGAGATAATGAGTTTACTGCATTTTCTGACAAAAAATCAGGGGAAAACAATACTCCTTTCAACTCATGATGTAGATACGGCTTTGCTTCTTGCCGACCGATTGTGGCTTTTGTCGAAAGAAAAAGGTCTTGAAAGCGGTGTTACCGAAGATATTATAATTTCAGGAAAAATAGAAGAGTTTTTTAAAGGTGAAAATATTCTGTTCGATAAAGAATCGGGAAGCTTCTTGCCTAAAAGAACAAGCGAAAGAAAAGTCTTTATTAAAGCCGAAGGTTATTTATTCCATTGGGCCAAGAATCTTCTTGAGAGGTGTGGTTTTGAATATACAAATGATGAAAATAATCCTTTCCGCATAACCCTTCAAAATCCTGATTCGATAAAAATCAGAACAGCAGATGATAATCTGGTAGAATGCAAAAACTTTGAGTCTTTATCGGATTTTCTCAAAAATTATTAATTCTCACTCTCCTCTACGGCTTTCACTTTCTTGAATAAATCAGAAGCAAAAACAAAGTCGTTAAAATCTTCGTTTGTAGAAGACATTACATCCTTGTTAGTTCCCTGCCATCCTAATACACCCTCTTTAATAAAAGAGATACGCTCTCCGATTCCCATTACAGAATTCATATCATGGGTGTTAATCACAGTCGTAATATTATATTCTTTTGTAATGTCCGATATAAGTTCATCAATTACTAAAGATGTTTGCGGATCGAGTCCGGAATTGGGTTCGTCACAAAACAAGTATTTTGGATTTAGGGATATAGCTCTTGCTATGGCAGATCTTTTCATCATACCTCCACTTATTTCTGATGGGTAAAGATGCCCTGAATCACCGAGATTTACTCTTTCGAGACAAAACTGAGTACGTTTAGTTTGTTCAGTTTTCGACATTTTTGAAAACATCATTAGCGGAAAATTAACGTTCTCAAATACAGTCATCGAGTCAAACAATGCCGAACCTTGAAATATCATACCCACTTCCTGGCGGAGTTCTTTTACTTCTGTCGCCCTCATCTTAGTAAGATCACGCCCGTCATATAGTATCTGCCCGCTGGTAGGCCGCATCAGACCTACTAAATTTTTCAACAGTACAGTTTTGCCTGATCCGCTTCGTCCTATGATAAGATTTGTTTTACCTGCTTCGAAGACAATGCTTATGTCTTTCAATACTTCTCTTTCGTCAAAAGACTTATATAAGTTCTTAACTTCTATCATGACATCATCAATTGAGTGAGTAATAAGTCTGCTACAAGAATGAGGATACTGCTCATTACTACAGAATCGGTACTGGCTTTACCAACATCTAACGAACCTCCACGAGCCGAATAGCCATAATAAGAAGCAACAGAGGCTATAATGAAAGCAAAGACGATTGTTTTGGCTATGGCATACCACACATAGAATTGTTTAAAGAAAAATTGAAGCCCGTATTGGAAAGTTTCGGCAGGCATTACTTCTCCTATTATACAGACGGCATACCCTCCTATTACTCCAAAAAACATACTGAGTACAACCAACACAGGGATAAATGCCATCAAAGCAGTTATCTTAGGCAGGATGATATGGTTAGCCGAGTTGATACCCATGATTTCCAAAGCGTCTATTTGTTCGGTTACTTTCATTGTTCCTATTTCTGACGCAATATTTGATCCAACCTTACCAGCCAAAATGAGACACATGATAGTAGAAGAGAACTCCAAAATCAGAATTTCGCGGGAAACGTATCCTACTACATAGCGAGGCATAAACGGAGAATCGATATTCAGCTTTATCTGTACCACTATAACGGCACCGATAAAGAATGAAATAATTATAACAATCCAGATAGAATTTACCCCGAGTTTACTTATTTCATCAAAAAATTGACGAAAAAATACTCTCCATCGTTGAGGTTTAGCAAATACTTTCTGCAAGAGAAGAGTATATTGGCCTATCTTTTCAAAAAGAGACAATAGCATATAGTTCGATCTTTTATCAAATTTAGACAAAGATACATCTTTTTAGAGAAACGACTTATCGGGTCATTAAGGAAATAGGACAACCGCATCAAAATTTTGACTCCTACCTTTCCATTTTAACTAAAATGTAACAAACTTATACAGTTATCAGTAGTCGGTAGTCGGTAGTGAGCGCTCAGAACTTAAAACTCATAACTTTTTATTTTAACTAAAATGTAACAAACCTCTACAGTAAATTAGCCATTAGCCATTAGCTGTTAGTCCCTTGCTTGCGCGGCTACCCTCTTTGTCATCCTGACCGCAGGGAAGGATCCCGATCCCCGGGAGACAGTAGATGCTTCCTATCGTCAGCATGACAAACCAGAATTTAACTAAAAAGTAACAAACTCCACAGTCAGTAGTCAACAGTTATCAGTAAGCAAGGCCTTTTCGTCATTGCGAACGGAGTGAAGCAATCCAGAGTATTGATTA
>BNXH01000011.1 GCA_025999435.1 Bacteroidia bacterium
GGTTCTCTGTGATTACAGGTGAAACAGGAGCCGGGAAATCTATTATTCTGGGTGCATTGTCCCTGATTTTAGGTCAAAGGGCAGATATAAAAGCGATAAAACAAGGCGAAAGCAAGTGCGTTATCGAAGGTGCATTTAATGTTTCGGCATATGATCTGAAAGAATTTTGTGAAGAGAAAGGTATAGAATACGATCCGGATAGCTACATTCTCCGGCGCGAGGTTCTATCTACGGGAAAATCACGCGCTTTTATAAACGACTCGCCTGTAGGTCTTAATGATTTGAAAGAATTAGGTGGCCAGTTGATCGATATACATTCACAGCATCAAAATCTATTATTGGCGGATAGCCGTTTTCAGATGCAGGTAGTGGATGCTTTAGCCGGAAATAAGAACTTGTTAAAAGAATACCAACAAGCTTATCATCAGTACAGGTATGCAGAAAAGGCTCTCGAGGATTTGAAAGATCAAGTTCGTAAGAGTAAGGAGGAGGAAGACTACTTGCGTTTTCAACACGATTCTTTGCAGGAGGCCGCTTTACAGGAAGGGGAGCAGGAAGAACTGGAAAGGGAATTAGAAATACTGAATCATGCTGAAGACATAAAAAGCTCTTTGTACAGAGTGCATACCCTTTTGTCCGAAGACGAGAGGGGAATAGTTTCAGGACTGAAAGAAAGCCTGAGTATATCCAGGTCACTGGTCAAGGTATATCAGCGGGCGGAAGAAATATCTCAACGGCTGGAGACCGCATATATAGATATGAAAGATTTGGCTTCTGAAATGGGGCGGCTGGCCGAAGATGTTGAATTTAACCCCGAAAGATTAGCTTTTATTGAAACTCGCCTCGACCTGATTTATACATTGGAGAAGAAATACCATTTGTCGAGTGTTGGAGAATTGTTGAGCTTATATGGCGATCTGGCTCAGAAGTTAGCGAATATAGAATCCTCCGATCAGCAGGTAGAGATTTTAGAAAAAGAGGTTCAAACAAAATATGAGAAAATGATTGGCCTGGCTAAGATTCTGGCAGACAGGCGTATGTCTGTTTCCGGGAAAATGGAAACAGAACTGGAACAGAAAGCCTCTTATCTGGGTATGCCTAATATACGTTTTAAATGTGATGTTATTGCCGGAGATAGCCCCGATATATATGGCATGGACAGCATTCAGTTCCAATTTTCCGCGAATAAGAATGTCCCATTGCAACCTGTGGCGAATATTGCATCCGGAGGTGAAATATCGAGGATAATGCTCTGTCTTAAATCGATGATAGCAGGAGCAACGGCTCTGCCAACAATTATATTTGACGAGATCGATACGGGAGTTTCGGGAGAAATAGCAGATAAAATGGGGCAGGTGATGCTTGAGTTTGGTCAGAATATGCAAGTAATAGCCATAACTCATCTTCCACAAATCGCCGCGAAGGGTAAGGCACATTATAAAGTTTATAAGTCGGACGATAGTAATGATTCTACGACTACTAAATTGGCTATGCTGTCAGACAAAGACCGTCTGGACGAGATTGCCCGTATGCTTAGCGGATCTGTTGTTACAGAGGCTGCAATACAGAATGCTAAAGTAATGTTGGGAACGAAAATGTAAAATATGGAACCTATTCTTTTTCTTAATCTGCAACGAGAGAACGGACGATATGCTTCTGAGTTTAAAGGGGCAGTATCACGTGTTATCGATTCCGGATGGTATATATTGGGAGAAGAAAAGGAGAAGTTTGAAAAAGAGTTCGCTGCTTATTGTGGCACTACCCATTGTATAGGTGTTGGGAATGGACTTGATGCTATTCGTCTCATTTTGATGGGATATATGGTGCAGGGCGTTATGCAAGAGGGAGATGAAATAATTGTACCTGCAAATTCTTTCATCGCGACAGCTTTGGCTGTTTCCCAATGCGGACTTAAGCCTGTATTTGTCGATTGTGACATACATACATACAACATAGATCCCACCTTGATTCTTAAAAAAGTAAGCTCCAAAACGAAAGCTATTATTGCTGTTCATTTATATGGACAAGTAGCGATAATGGATGAGTTGAGAGTAATAGCCAGGCAATATGATCTGAAATTAATAGAGGATGCAGCTCAGGCACATGGCGCTATCTATGAAGGGAAAAAAGCCGGTAGTCTGGCGGATGCCGCTGCTTTTAGTTTCTATCCTGTGAAAAACCTTGGGGCACTCGGTGACGCGGGAGCTATTACAACAAATGATGATAATTTGTCGGAAATAGTGAGAGCCCTTTCAAATTACGGATCGGATGATAAATATATTCATAAATATAAAGGGTTGAACTCTCGTCTCGATGAGATACAAGCAGCAATATTATCAGTCCGTTTGAGATACTTGGATCAAGATAACAGGAGAAGGATAGAAATAGCCCGTTACTACTCGGAAAATATAAAGAACCCACAGATTATCTTACCCGTAGTGGATAATGCGGAAAGCCATGTTTTCCATCAGTATGTTATACGTTCTTCGCGACGAGACAGACTTCGCCGATATTTGTTGGATAAGGGTATTCATACTCAGATTCATTATCCGCTGTCAATACATAAACAAGAGGCATATTCAAAATTGAAAAATATAGTTATACCGATTGCAGAATGCTTGCAGGAAGAAGTCTTAAGCTTGCCTTTGTATCCATCCTTAAAAAGCGAAGAGATACATCGGATCGTTGAGGCGCTCAATCAATTCTCATGATTCTTCATAAAAAAGATAAAAAAACACGGAATCTCAGTGTTAAAAAAACTAATTGAATAATATTTATTATATATTTGCAGTTCAAAGTAAGTAGTGATATTGAAAGGATCTCAAAGTATTAAAAACACAAAATTTTTTGTAGTAGAATGACACTAATCCCCTTAACTTCCATTTCGCCTATAGATGGACGTTATCGAAGTAAAACGGAGAAACTGGCTGATTATTTTTCGGAATATGCTCTTATCAAATATCGTGTATTAGTTGAAGTGGAGTATTTTATTTCACTGTGCGAATTGCCTCTCCCTCAATTGAAAAATATAGATCAGGCTGTATGTCGGAATCTGAAAAGAATTGTGAGCGATTTTTCAGTAGAAGATGCTTTGCGTATAAAGGAAACAGAGAAGGTGACAAACCATGACGTAAAAGCAGTTGAATATTTTTTGAAGGAAAAATTCGACGAGCTTGGTTTACACGAATATAAAGAGTTTATACACTTTGGGTTAACCTCTCAGGATATAAATAATACCTCGATACCTCTTTCGTTGAAAGATGCTTTGAACGAGGTATATTATCCTTTACTGGAAGAATTGACAGGTAAGCTGAAAGCACAGGCTAACTTGTGGGCGGATGTAGCTATGTTGGCGAAAACACATGGGCAACCTGCGTCGCCTACCCGTCTGGGAAAAGAAATAATGGTTTTTGCCAGCCGTTTGGAAGGACAATTGCAACTATTGAAATCAATACCTCTTTCCGCTAAGTTCGGGGGAGCAACAGGAAATTATAATGCGCATAATATCGCTTATCCTTCTTATGATTGGAAAGCTTTTGGTAATAAATTTGTATCAGAAAAGCTCGGTTTGGTAAGAGAAGAATGGACTACGCAAATATCAAACTATGATAATTTGGCGGCAATATTCGATGCATTGAAGCGGATAGATACTATAATGATCGACCTTAACAGGGACTTTTGGCAGTATATTTCAATGGAATATTTTAAACAGAGGATCAAAGAAGGTGAAATTGGATCTTCGGCTATGCCACATAAAGTAAACCCCATTGATTTCGAAAATGCAGAAGGAAATCTGGGTATGGCGAATGCTATTTTGGAACATCTTGCGGCGAAGCTGCCTATTTCCAGGTTGCAGCGCGATTTGACCGATTCTACTGTTTTGCGTAACATTGGCGTGCCTGTCGGACATATAGTAATAGCTATTCAAAGCACATTAAAAGGATTAGATAAATTGTTATTAAATAAAGAAGCCTTATTTAAGGATCTGGAAAACTGTTGGGCTGTAGTAGCCGAAGGTATTCAGACTGTTTTACGTCGCGAAGGGTATCCAAAACCTTACGAAGCCTTAAAGGCGCTTACGCGTACCAATAATGCTATTACAGCAGAATCCATTTCGGTTTTTATTGAAGGATTAGATGTGAGCGACACTGTGAAAAACGAGTTAAAGAAAATTACGCCTCATACTTATACAGGTGTGTAATCTGCAAGTAGCCGAGAGGTTATATTAAATTTTAAAAATGTATATTTTAAAAACAAGGGAAAACAATGGTGACAGACAAAGGTAATGATAGAGAAGGCCGGGATGGTTACTCTTCATCAGAAGACAATTCGAACGAGCCTGTAAAAAAGAAACGTACCCGTGTAGGGGATTTGCGTAAACAGACTTATGATGTAGACCAAGGGGCGAGAGAGCGTAATCCGTACAAAGCGGATGGCGACAGACAAGGTGGTTCTTATGGTTCCGAACGTACCCCAAGATCGTACGACAGAAACGATAATAGTGAACGCCGCTCTTACAATAACAATCAGAGTAGACCTTCAGGTAATCGAGGTGGTTATTCCGACAACAGAAGCGGTGGTTATTCCGATAACAGAGGTGGAGGATATTCCGACAACAGAGGCGGAGGATATTCAAATAACCGTGGCGGAAACAGCCCTCGTGGAAACTCCTATGGAAATAGAGGGAACGATAATTGGCGACCATCAAATAATAATAATAATAATAATAATAATAATAATAATAATAATAATAATAGAGGCGGCGGAGTCTATAGTAAGCCAAGCGGAATAAAGAGATTGGTAAAACCGGTAAAATATAAAGAAAATATTGATCCGAACACACCTTTGCGATTGAACAAATATTTGGCAAACGCAGGTGTTTGCTCGCGTCGTGAAGCCGATGCATACATTACATCGGGTGTTGTAAAGGTTAATGGAGAAGTTGTTGATCAACTGGGAGCTAAAGTAACTCGTGGAGATTTGGTTACTTTTCAAGATCAACCGGTTCGCCTTGAGAGCAAAGTATATGTACTGCTGAACAAACCGAAGAACTGTGTAACAACTTCGGACGATCCGCAGAATCGTTTGACAGTGATGGATTTAGTGAAGAATGCCTGTCCGGAGCGCATCTATCCGGTAGGTCGCTTAGATAGAAATACAACAGGAGTTCTTCTTCTTACAAACGATGGAGACTTGGCATCAAAACTGATGCATCCTAAATTTAAGAAGAAAAAAATATATCAGGTGACACTAGACCGCGACGTAACTATCGAAGATATGCAGGCTATTGCTGATGGTATTGATCTGGATGACGGAGAAATACATGCAGACTCTATTGCATACCAGTCCGAAGATACGCTGAATGTCGTAGGAATTGAAATACACTCGGGTCGTAACCGCATTGTTCGCCGCATATTTGAAAAACTAGGCTATCAGGTTATGAAACTAGACCGCGTTTATTTTGCCGGACTTACAAAGAAGAATGTCGTCAGAGGCAAATGGCGTTATCTATCAGAAAAAGAGGTAAATATGCTTCGTATGGGAGCGTTTGAATAAATAAGAAGATTAATAATTACTAATAGAAAATGGAGACTATTCGTAGAACGAAAATTGTAGATTTGTTTCAAAGGAAAGATTTTGGAACTACCGTTGATGTGAAAGGATGGGTACGTACTATCCGGGGTAATAAATATGTGAACTTTATTCACCTTAATGACGGGTCTACAATTCATAATCTTCAGATCGTTGCTGATGTCGAAAAATTCGGTGATGATCTTTTTAAACCTATAACTACAGGAGCTTGTATCCATGTGACAGGGAAATTAGTGGAGTCACAAGGAAAAGGACAAAGTGTGGAGATTCAGGCTGATAGTATAGAAGTATATGGAACAGCCGATCCGGAGACTTATCCTTTACAGAAGAAAGGCCATTCGCTTGAGTTTCTTCGCGATATAGCCTATTTGCGTCCACGGACAAACACTTTTGGAGCTATATTCCGTATTCGTCATCACATGGCTTATGCTATTCACAAGTATTTTAACGATAGAGGTTTCTATTATTTCCATACGCCGATCGTTACAGCATCCGATGCAGAAGGGGCGGGCTCTATGTTTCAGGTTACAACGTTGGACTTTAACAATACTCCTCGCACTGATGCCGGACAAATTGATTATTCGGAAGACTTCTTTGGGCGTCAGACGAATTTGACGGTTTCCGGTCAGCTTGAAGGTGAACTTGGAGCGATGGCTCTTGGCGCAATCTATACTTTCGGGCCTACGTTTCGTGCCGAAAACTCGAATACCCCTCGCCACTTAGCCGAATTTTGGATGATAGAACCTGAGGTTGCTTTCTATGATATTCATGATAATATGGATTTGGCGGAAGACTTCTTAAAATATCTGATCAGTTATGCGTTAGAGCATTGTAAAGATGATATTGAATTTTTGGCGGAACATTTCGATAAGGAATTGGTAGATCGTTTAAACTTTGTTATTGCTAATGATTTTGTGCGCTTGACTTATACGGAAGGTGTGGAAATATTGGAAAAGAGCGGTCATAAATTTGAATTCCCTGTATATTGGGGTGCCGATTTGCAATCTGAACACGAACGCTATCTGGTAGAGAAACATTTTAAACGTCCTGTTATCCTGACCGATTATCCGAAAGAGATAAAATCATTCTATATGAAACAGAATGAAGATGGAAAGACGGTACGGGGTATGGATGTTCTTTTCCCTAAGATTGGCGAAATTATCGGAGGTTCGGAGCGTGAAGCCGATTATGACAAATTGGTTCAACGGACAAAAGAGTTGAACATGAACACAGATCCTATTTGGTGGTATATAGATACCCGCCGGTTTGGTACAGCTCCGCATGCCGGTTTTGGACTTGGATTTGAGCGTCTCATTTTGTTCATTACAGGTATGGCGAATATACGTGATGTAATACCATTCCCGCGTACGCCGAATAACGCGGAATTTTAATATTCAGAAAAACTATATAGAAAGCAGCAGGATTCGTTCCTGCTGCTTTTTTGTTTCTATTGTTATAACAGGACTGAGACTCTTGCTGTCGCAGCGTAGTTAAATCCGAATAGGCGAGGAGTATTTTATCTATAGATGTAGTGATAATTTGAAAATTTGAAAATGAGCGAATTTGAAAATGAGTGTGGAGTTTGTTACTTTTTAGTTAAAAAGTTACGAGTAGACGAGATACGAGGTACGAGTTGTTGACTGCTAACTGTAGAGGTTTGTTACTTTTTAGTTAAAACGAAAAGCAGGAGTTAAAAAGTTATGAGTTTTAAGTTTTAAGTTCTGAGCGCTGACTACTAACTACTAACTACTGACTACTAACTACTAACTACTGTTCACTGTAGAAGTTTGTTACTTTTTAGTTAAAAAGTTACGAGTAGACGAGATACGAGGTACGAGTTGTTGACTGTTGACTGTCGCACGTCATTGCGAGGGTTTACCCGAAGCAATCCATTAATAATCAATACTCTGGATTGCTTCACTCCGTTCGCAATGACGAAAAGGTCGACTGTTTACTGACTACTGACTACTGTTTACTGTAGAAGTTTGTTACTTTTTAGTTAAAAAGATACGAGTAGACGAGATACGAGGTACGAGTTGTTGACTACTAACTACTAACTACTAACTACTAACTACTGACTACTGACTACTGTCGAAGTTTGTTACTTTTTAGTTAAAATCAATACCCACAAGCAACTTTGCGCAAGTCGAAGCAAACTAACTGATTTACAGTGTTTTTAATCAAAAGGCAAACAGGTAGATGAAGCCGGAAAAAGACCGGAAAATACCCATTTTGGACAGGGTACAGTTACTAAACCGTTACCTGTATTTTCCCTGTTCCGGCTTGATAAACGATACCTGAACGTTATATGTAAACCTTTGATTGGCATACGGTTGTTTATAGTGATCCTGGCTTTGTACAGGTAAAGGTAATAAAAACAATTGTAAAAAGCTGTCAAAAGTTTTGTTAGCACTGATTAGCCGTATTTTGCGTAGCGGCAGATAACTCAATGATAAATAATTTTGAAACTTTAATTGAGTTATTGTATGCGAAGTACATTTAAAGTATTATTCTATTTGAAGAAGAACAACCTGAACAGGGATGGCGAAGCCCCCATCATGGCAAGGATTACCATCGACGGGATGATTGCGCAGTTCAGTTGCAAGGCCTCCGTCCACCCCTGCCTGTGGGAAACGAACTACAACCGTGCGGCGGGACGCAGCGATTATGCCAGGCAAATCAACAGCCTGCTGGATGAAATCAAAGCAGGGATAGACAAACATTACAAAAAGGTATTGGAGCGGGACTCGTATGTTACCGCCGAAAAGGTAAAGAACTCCTTCCTCGGTATAGACCTGCGCGGTGAAACCCTGTTGCAGGTATTCAGGCAGCACAATGACGATTTTAAGAAAATGCTCGATGCCGGGTTGAGGTCGAATTCAACATACCAGAAATACAAGGATGTTTACCTGCACCTGGAAGCGTTTATTAAAAAGCGATATAACCGTACAGATATAGCTTTGATAGAACTGGCACCGGCCTTTATCACCGACTTTGAGCTTTACCTTGCTACCGTCCCGAAACTGGCGCACCTATGCGACGGAAATCTGCCTGACCAACGGCGTACCCATCGAATCGCTCAGCAAGACGATGGGGCACAAGAGCATAAAGACCACGTAGCGTTATGCCAAAATAACGAATGAAAAGGTAAGCAGGGATATGGGAAACCTGTCGGAAGTTTTACAGAAAATCGAGCAGTTCAAATACAGGTAAAGCCTTTGTCCGGCCTTCTGTCCCTGTAGTGTTCCTCCATAAAACGCCCGACATCGCCTGCCCGGTAGAGTATTTTCCCGCCGACGTGGTAAAAGGGGATTTTGCCTTGTGTCCGGTAATCCTGCAAGCAGCGGCGGCTGATTTTTAGCAATTTGGACACTTCCCTGTCCGTCAGGTATTGTCCGCCTTCAAGTCCCGGCTTGAGGTTGCGGGCAATATTTTCTATGGTATCAGACAGTTGGTCAATTGTCAGAAAGAGGGAAGCCAGCCGCTTATCGTCTTTTGTAATTATCCTGTCATTTGTTTTATCATTCATGGCTTTTTCCTTTCGTTGAGTTTATAATGAGGGCGTCCACATCTTCCGGCCTGTAAAATATTTTCCTGTTGATTTGTGTATAGGGCAGCGTACCGTTTGTACGCAATGTTTGCAGGGTGCGCGGGCTGATGTTCAGTATCCGACATACATCCTGGTTGTCGTACCACTTTTTCAGTTCCTTTTTTCCCAATTGCTCACAAAGTGCCGTTACCTTCCCAACAAACATTTCCAGCCGGAACAGCAGTTCGTTGAATGTTTTTTCATCGATAGTTATCGTACTCATAAATATCCTGTTTTTTTAGGTTTGTCGCAGGCAAAGCTATACGGATTGCAGCTGTAAATACAATGGAGGGAGCACAAGTGTCATCATCCGTCATTATATGTCATACCCGCGGTACGCCATAACCAAAACCAATATCCCCGAACTTTGCGGCGTGAGAACGATAAAACAATAAAGCAATATAAATACAAAAACTTATGGAAACAATTACAGTTAACGCGGCGGAATGGAACGAACTGGTTCGTAAAATCAATCTCATAGCTGAATTTATCGGACAGCTTGCAGGGCAGCTTCCTGCCGATGACAATACATGGATGGACGAGGCACAGGTTTGCGGTTATCTGAAGGTCAGCACGAAAACTTTACAACGCCTGCGAAACAGCGGGGGCCTGAAATTCTCCACCATCGCCAAAAAGCATCATTACAAGGCAGGCGACATAAAAGCGTTGATGGAAAGGAGAGCGGTCAAAAGCGGCAGGGAACGGCTGGAAGAGTTAAGAAACTCTTGCAGGAAACGTTTTGGAGAATAGAAAGCACACACACCGAAGGAGATAACTGATGAAATCATCAAAAGGATATATTGAAAATCAGGACTTAGCACGATTGGCTGACAATTTTCATATCGTTTCAGAAGTTTCAACAGGACTTTGATCCTGCATCATTATAGTTTATCGACTAAACAGTAAACGATATGAAGTTTTGTTTATTTGCGGGGATTATCACCTTTTTCTGGTTGAATCTCATTTTCAATTGTATCTTTGCTAAGTACTTGGTACAAGGGAAGCATTTTTATTTGTTGTTTTGCAATTACAAAATTAACGCTTCCGTATTTTTTACTTTAATTTAAAAGTCAAGATGACTGACTTCTTCATGTTTTCACTTTCGATTTTGGGGCAATAGAACTTTTTTACATATTGCCATTGAGTTTCTATTAAGTCTGTTGGATCGCATATTTCTTTTAGTTTAGTCACTTCAAAGAAAATAATCCTTAACCAATAATGGAACCCCGTGTTTTAGAGTTTATATTGAACAAGAGTTTATTTTATATGATTATCAAGTATTTACAAAACAATATATTTTTTAATATGATGAAAATAAGTAGTTTGAAATTTTAATATTATAACTAATTGATAATCATTAGTCTCAAAGTTTATTACTATATAATGTCTATTATTTCTAAATTAATTTAAAACAGACTCTAATTTTTATTCAGCAAAAATTTATAATTTTATATCCTATTCAAGTTCTAATTTGATGTTAAAAGAAGAATCAGGATATATCAGAGATTTATCTACAGGTAATCATAAAGCATTTGATTACTTATTTTTGCAATATTATCCAAAGGTCAACTATTTCATACAACATATAGTAAAGTCTCGTGAGGCAGCGAAAGATTTGTCGCAGGACATCTTTGAAAAGATATGGATAAACCGAGAGCAAATATCTCAAGTTGAATCTTTTAATTCTTACATTTTTCGTATGGCTAAAAATTCTGCCCTGAATTATTTAGAACATTTGCAAATCAAGTCAGAATACGAAACCAGCTATCAATACCATGATAATAAACTGTCGATAGAAGAAGAAATCGATATTAGGGATTTAGAGTTGTTGATTAAGTTAGTTGTAGAAAGTATGCCTGCACAAAGAAAGAAAATATTCAAACTTAGCAGGGAACAATACCTTAAAAACAAGGAAATCGCGGATATGCTGAATATATCGGAGAAAACCGTGAAAAATCACTTAACCTTAGCTTTAAAAGAGATTAGAGAAGCTATTTTGGTCGCGCTTCTGATTTTTTTTCATTTCAATTAGGACTAAACACATTTTCACCTGTCTTCTATATAAAAAGGATTTTAACTTTTTATTGAAGGAAGTATGTCCAAGACAAAAAATATATTAAAGAAATATTTTGAGAACTTTTATCCAAAAGAAGTTCAGTCGCTTTTTGTTTCCTGGTTAAAGCGCAAAAAGAACAATCCGGAAATTGAAGAAACGCTCGAAGAAATATGGAACGATATAAACGTTTCAGCAGATAGTCTGACCCACAGCGAATTGAATGCGGTAAAAGAAAAATTAGGAATATTACAACCAGCAAAGCCCAACTATAGATATAAATTGAACAGAATAGTAGTTTATATCTCGGCAGCATGCATATCCATCTTAATCATATCGGTATTCCTGATTTCGAAGTCAGGGGCAACATATCCTGACAGGGAAAATATCTTAGCTCAACTTAGTGCGGTTAATATCGACTCTGTTGAAGCGACAACCATTGTAGCTGGAAACATTATAACCACCACGGAAGACAATGATTCAATAAGACAGACAAAAGAAGGAGGAATCATTATTAATGAAAAAGAAGAAGTCGGTTTTAATGATATTAATTCTGAATTAGTACAGGTTATAGTACCTAAAGGAAAACGTTCCCAGGTACGCTTTAATGATGGGACTACGGCATGGTTGAATTCAGGAACAAAACTGGTCTATCCCAGAAAATTCAACGATAAAAGAAGAGATATTTATATCGACGGAGAACTTTATCTTGAAGTAGCCAAGGATATTGATCGCCCTTTCGTTGTCAATACTAAAAATATGAACATCAAAGTACTGGGTACACAGTTCAATATCAGGTCTTATGCGGAAGAACCAGAACAATCCGTTGTACTGGTTGAAGGAAAAGTTGAAGTCGAATCCATAGACAAGAAATCTAAAGAAACGTTAAAGCCAAATCAGGCTATTTTCTACAGGGGTAAGACAATAGTGAAAAAAGAAGTAGACATTAATAGCTATATATGTTGGAAAAACGGGGAATTAAGACTTGACGGCGAATCTTTGAGAACAATATTTGACAGGTTGTCAAAGCATTATAATATCAGTATTGTATACAAAGGAACGAATGAAAATAAGCAATATAAAGGAAAATTACTTTTAGGCAATTCCATAGAAGATGTATTAAATGCTATTGCTATAAAAGTAGAATTTACATTCAAAGAGAAAGGCGATACAATATACATATATAAAAACGGAATATGAACAGTCCTGATTTAACCTAAAGCCTATTGTGAAATTTAAGGACGATTACATACTAATAAGATGTTCAACCTAAAACTAAAAATTATGGAAATATAAAAGAATATTAGGATCAAATAAAGAAGGACCATATGATATTGCGACTATCATATGATCCCAAGACGATTTCATCAACGCTTGTGCAAAATGTTAATTAAAATCATTCCAAATTTATGAAAAAAAACACAAATCTAAATATTAATAAAAGTATATTTTGGATAATCATGAAGCTGAATCTTATTATTCTTATAGTTTTCTATACATCCGGAATGCTTTATGCCAACAAATCTTACGGACAAAATGTGCTGATACATTTAAAAAACACAAATCTGGAAACAGTATTCAATGAGATAGAAAAACAGACCGGATATGCCATTTTTTATGAAAAGAATATTTCTGCATCTACTTTTAATGCTGATTTCCATAATATAAGCTTAGACAAGGTGCTAACTAATGTTTTAAAACCTTTTAATTTAAGCTATCTTCAAAAGGACAAGCAAATTGTTATAATCGAAGATAAGGCATATAGTGAACAAAAAAGTCCGGAGCTTGTCGAAGAGCAAAACCAGGGAAAGACAATAAGGGGTACTGTAAAGGACAGAAACAATGAACCCTTAATCGGCGCGTCCATTACCGTCAAAGGCAATACTAAAACAGGAACTGTCACCGATATAGATGGAGCCTTCAAGCTAGATATACCTGACGGGGATGTAACGATTATTATTACATATCTGGGTTATGAAACAGTTGAAACCCCTGTGGATAAGCAGGTAGAATTTAATATAATTCTACGTGAAAAAGAGTCGTTGCTAAAAGAAGTCGTTGCTGTAGGCTATGGGACACAGGTAAAACAGAATCTGACAGGCTCTGTCGAAGTCATAAGTCCTAAGAGCCTGAAGGACAGGCCTGCGACAAACACGTCTCAACTTTTACAAGGTACTGTTTCAGGAGTGAATTTCACGTATAACAATTATGGAGCTGAACCAGGAGCCCCCTTGTCATTAACTATCAGGGGGCAAGGAAGTCCTTATGTAATTATTGACGGTGTAGTTGGAAACCTGAATATGATTAACCCTAACGATATAGAGAACATTTCCGTTCTAAAGGATGCCGCAGCCTCTGCAATATATGGGGCGCGTGCGCCGTATGGGGTTGTATTGATCACCACAAAATCCGGGAAAAATAATCAAAAGATACGTGTCGACTTTTCAGCTAATGCATCCTTCACAAAAGTCATAAACAAACCGAAGCTTGTAGATTCCTACACGTTTGTAAGAGCGATGAATGAAATGCATGATAATCAGGGTGTGGCCAGGCTTTTCAATCAGGAAACAGTATATAGGATCATTGATTATATAAATGATCCTACCCTTCCCCAAACAATACCAGATCCGAATAACCCGAACAAATGGCTGGAATACCAATATGCGAACGGGAATAATGATTGGATAGATATTCATTATGGAGCAGGAATGAGAAATCAGGAGAATTTGTCGCTCAGTGGAGGCGGAGACAAGATATCTTTTTTCATTTCAGCAGGACATGCATATGAAAAAGGGCCATTCCGTTATGGAACGGATAATTATAGGCGTACTAACTTTAATTCCAGATTAGACTTTAATTTAACCAAATGGTGGACAGTCTCATCAAATACAAGAATAGTGGAATCTGTCAGAAAATTTCCTAACGGCGATAATGATGGCAGTTACAGGACTATGATTCACCATATCATAAGGTCGCAGCCACAGGATTATCTCAAATCTCCTAATGGATATTACTCGCTACGGTCCCGTATTCCTAATATGGAAGCTGGGGTTGAGCATACGACCAATAGGGGGCTTGTACAGCGTTTGGCAACAGAAATTACACCTGTTAAAAACTGGAAAATTAATGCCGACTATGCAATAGATTTTTTGTATACAGACTTTGATAATACAAAGCCGGTCGTATATTTGGATAATGTAGACGGTACTTTGTATCCTCTCCCGTCAACACTGCCGAGTTCGATAACAAAAAGCAAGGCACATACTAACTACCAGTCGTATAATATTTATACCTCTTATGAGGGGAGAATTAAAGAGACTCATAATTTTAAAGTTATGATCGGTTTACAGCACGAATCAAACAGCTACGACAAGCTGCAAGGAGCCAAGAAAGATTTGATAACCCCGAACGTACCTTCTATAACGACTGCGACTGGAGAACAAACGTCAACTGATAATATGACGCACTGGTCGACATTGGGATATTTTGCTCGCCTGAATTATGATTATAAAGGAAAATACCTGTTCGAAACCAATGTACGTTATGACGGTACATCCAAATTTACCAAAGGAAACAGATGGGGAGCATTCCCTTCTTTTTCTGCCGGATGGAATGTATCCCGTGAAAATTTCTGGGAATCTATATCAAATTATGTCAACAGCTTTAAAGTGAGAGCTTCATGGGGCCGTCTTGGAAATCAGGATGTCAACGCTTATCAAGACCTTCCTTTACTTTCTATTAATTCGCAATTGCCATGGATAATCAATGACAATCGTCCGACCTATGTTACTGGGCCCAATTTGGTTAACGAAAACCTTACATGGGAAACGTCAGAAACTGCCAACCTTGGTATTGACCTTGGATTCTTCAATAACAGACTGCAAGTAACAGCGGATATCTATCAAAGGCTAACGTTTAATCGATTGGGCCCTGCAGAAGCCTTGCCAGCTGTTTTAGGAGCATCAATGCCTCAAAAAAATAACGCAGAACTCAGGACTCGTGGTTGGGATTTGTCGTTGTCATGGAGGGATAACCCAAGTAAAGACTTCTCATATTCGGTAACAGCAATGCTTTTTGACTATAAGTCCGTATATGCTAAATATAATAATCCGACAGGTATCCTTTCGTCAACATACGAAGGCCAAGAATCAGGTACTATTTGGGGCTATAAAACTCTAGGGCTGATACAGACACAAGAACAGGCGGATGAAATAAACGCGACTGGAAGCCAAAATTTTATCAGTGCGCAAACATGGAGAACGGGGGACGTAATGTACGCCGACCTGAATGGAGATGACAAGATTGATAAAGGGAAAAATACGATTGATGATCATGGAGACTGGACAATTATAGGAAACACCACTCCCCGGTATCAGTTTGGATTAACCTTTACGGCTACTTGGAAAGGCTTTGATATGAAAGCTTTTTTTCAGGGAACTGCTAAGCGTGATTTTTGGCTCGATGGAAATGTGTTCTGGGGTTTCAGGCAATGGAATCAAAGTTCTTTATTCCCTCATCATATGGATTATTACAGAGACGCCGAAGGCGACCTTTTTTCCGGCTTGGGTGTGAATACCGATGCTTATTTTCCAAGACCTTACAGTAATGCTACTACGGATGCAAAAAATAAGCAACAGCAAACGAGGTATCTGCAAGATGGATCATATATAAGATTAAAAAATCTTCAGTTTGGATATACATTGCCTCAGTCGTTGCTAAAAAAAATTAATATTCAAGATATGAGAATATATGTATCGGGAGAAAATATCTGGACAAAAACGAGTTTGTCTCCCGGTTTCGATCCCGAAACTGCAAATATGGGAGAGTTGGGAAACGGGAAATCTATGTTTACACAGGCCGTTTATGCTGTTGGGTTGAATGTTTCATTCTAAAAAAAATATTGAAATGAAAAATATTAAAATATATTTACTGCTGTTGTTGGGAACAAACGTATTGTTTTTTACTTCATGTGAAGATCTTTTAGATAAAGATCCGCTAACCGAGATTAGTAACAATGCCTATTGGAAGACCGCTTCGGATCTTAATGGTTACGTTCTGCAATTTTATCCTTCATTTCCTACAATTGGAGGAGTTGGAAATTATACAGGAATGTTAAGTTGGGATGCTACCAGAGGTACCGATACTCAAATAACGGCATCACCGAATACCTTTATGAATGGCGCAAGTTCTGCCGTGACCACTGCCGGCGGTATTGATGCCGTTAATTCATCGACATGGTCGTGGGGAAAGATTCGCAATATAAATACATTTTTTGACAATTATACGAAATGTGAAGATCCCTTAAACTCGTATGCCCACTATCTAGGAGAAGCACATTTTTTTAAAGCATGGTTCTATTTCGAAAAAGTAAGAGACTATGGCGATGTTCCTTGGTATACAAATGCGTTGGAATTAACATCCGAAGGGCTGTATGCCGGACGCAACTCTCGTACCCAAGTTGTAGACTCCATTCTATGGCACTTGGATCAGGCCTTTGAACACCTGAATCTTTTAAGCGCAGTCAATGGAGGAAACAATCGTTTGAGTAAAGAGGCTGCACTACTGTTTAAGTCAAGGGTTGCTCTTTACGAAGGGACTTGGCAGAAATACCACAAAGGAACAGACTTTGCTACTCTTGGCGCCGATCCTAATAAATATTTTAGGATAGCGGCGGATGCCGCGGAAAAACTGATTGATGGTGCAGAGTATACCAAGGGTATATACTCAGGTAACGATTATGAAGAAGTCTACAACCGGATGTTTTCTCTCATCGATCAAAGTAATAATAAAGAAGTAATATTATGGCGCAAATTTAATAATTCTCTGGGTTCCAGTCATCAATTTCAGACTTATGTATCGGGCAGGACGGGCGGTATATCTGTAACATTGCAACAAATTCAGCATTATCTTAAACGCGACGGACAACCGTACGATTATATTATAACCGGAAAAACGACAAAAGGTAGCGCTTTCCTTACCAAAATAGGTACTGACTGTGATCCTCGCCTGTCCCAGTTAGTCTGGGTGCCCGGTAAGGTTATGTATGGCTCAGCAATATTCTCGAAGCCTTATCTCGATAAATCCGGAGAAGATCTGAACAATACAGGATTCCAATACCGAAAAGGAAATGACCCTACATCTCCGCAAGCCGGACCCGTCTATGATTCTAGCTGTGAAACCGGCAGTATTGTCTTTAGATATGCTGAAGCTTTGCTTAACTATGCTGAAGCTAAAAGCGAACTGGGTGAAGTTGCAAATTATGCAAAATCCCTGAATCTACTCCGCAAGAGAGTTAATATGCCTGACTTCAATGTTAAGAGCGACCCATATTATGCTGATTACTCAGACTATGGCTATATTATTTCCAACGAGCTTAGGGAAATCCGTCGTGAACGTACGGTCGAATTAGCTTGTGAAGGATACAGGTATGACGACATCAGGCGTTGGGCTGCACACAATTTGCTTAAAGGTAAAAGTCCAAAAGGTTATCCGTTAAATAATTCGGAGTGGGGAACGACTACGATAAGCTATAGAGTTGACGGAAACGGCTTTCTGGAACCTTATGCTACCCAACTGCCTAATGGCTATGGATTTAAAGAAAACAGAGATTATCTGCGCTGCATACCTCTGAATGAAATTGTTCTAAATCCTAATTTAAAGCAAAATCCCGGATGGGATCAATAGACAAATTTATAAATTTAAATTTAATTCGTACTAAAATGAAAGCAAAAGAACAAATGATGATTGTAGCTGCTCATAGATGTAACGAAATTAGTAAATTGAGCGCTGCCATAGATTATGGAATAGAAAATTTTGAAGTGGATATTCATGTCCAAGTTATAGATGGGGTTCCTACACTGATGATTGGTCACGAAATCGCAACAGCTACGGGGCAAACTTTTGAAGACTATATAGGTGATCTGATGTCCATGTATCCTGAGTTCAAGTTTTTATGGTTAGACATGAAAGATTTGAAAAGTATAGACAATGAAGCTTTGATAAAAGAGGTACTTAATAAATTAGATGATAAATACAGTATAAAACATCGGGTTTTGGTCGAAAGCCAATATATACAGTATTTGACGTCATTTGCAAATGAAGGATGGACTGTCAGTTTTTATTGTAGTTGGAGTAGTTTGCAAGGAAAAACACCTGAGCAACAAAAAGTTATTTGTGACGAATGGTTACAATCCATGCAAAAATATAATGTTGATGGAATTAGTTTTGATGCTACAGTTTATGAAGTGATAAGAGATAATTTCGCAGGTAAAACGGTCAATGATCGCATTGTCAAGCAATATTCATGGGATCTTTCTTTATCATATACCACTCCGGATCTTGACGAAAAATTACAAAAATACACTTCTCTGTCAGTGCTTCTTATTGTTTTTTCAGCAAAGATTACAAAAAAAATAATAACAGATGTTGAATTTGCAGAAAATGGTGTTGCAACCAATATGGGAGAACCCATAGACTCTTTGCCTGTCCAGCCGGGAGTTAACAAAATTGAAACGCAATACAACAGCACATACAATAAATATGAGGCAAAATTTGATGGTACTAACTTTTTTTATATCCCGTATCAGAAGGACGATATTATCGGTAATGCTTTATCCAGTGGCAAATTTTCTATGGAATTGCTGTTTACCCCTGATGAAGGAGGCAACCCGTTTGCTTCCATGGAATACGGAGGATTAGGGTATGAATTGACAAAAGCGGGAGATTTGGAATTTTGGTATAATGCAGATAACAAATATGTATTACCTGGTGATAGTTTTAAAACCAAAGTTCAGTTAGGGGAAAATATATACTACCATGTTTTTGTTACTTATAACGGAACGGTATTTAAATTGTATGTCGATGGAACCAAAATAAAAGAAGAAGCTGTATCTGGACAATTTACTTTTCCTCAACAGAACCAGTCGCCACAACTCCTTTTTGGAATAGGCGCTGACTATATTGATAAATCAACGTTGTCTTTTCAAAATCCGTTTACCGGTAGAATCATACATGCCAAGCTCTACGATGAGGTACTTAATGAGCTGGAAATCAAAAGGATTACAGAAAGCGCAATACCACAATTAATTACAGATGTTGAGTTTGCAGAAAATGGCGTTGCAACCAATATGGGAAAACCCATAGACTCCTTACCTGTTCAATCCGGTGTTAATAAAATTGAGACACAATACAACAGCTCATACAACAAGTATGAAGCAAAATTTGACGGTACCAATTTTTTCTATATTCCGTATTCTAAAGACGATGTGATTGGTGATGCAATACAAAATGATTTTTCAATGGAACTGTTGTTTACTCCTGATGGAGGAATCAATCCGTTTGCCTCTATGGAGTATGGTGGTTTGGGATATGAATTGACAAAAGCGGAAGATTTGGAATTCTGGTATAATATGGATGGTCAATATGTTTTACCCGGTGAAGATTTCAAGACTGGAATTCAATTAGGAAAAAACATATACTATCATGTTATTGTAACATACGACGGTATAACATTCAAAATGTATATCGACGGTATAAAAGTGAAAGAAGAAAGCGCTTCTGGACAATTCACTTTTCCTCGACAGAACGAGTCTCCTCAACTCCTTTTGGGAATAGGCGCCGACTATGTTGACAGACCGATCATTACCCTGCAAAGCCCGTTTATTGGTAAAATCGTACATGCGAAAATATATAGGGGGGCACTTAGCGAATGGGCCATTAAAAATCTCACGGAAAATATCTCCAAAAGGAATGAATAATCTGAATTTTGGATTTATTTGATGTATTGTTTTGAGGGCGATTCTTGTGTGTCATGTTTTACAAAATACATGAAAGTCGCCCTACAAACAGATGTTATCATGTAATTTTCTTATTTTTATGTTTATTAAAATGAAACACGCCATTGTGCTCGTTCTGTTCTTTCTGTCAATGAACATGTCGGCACAAAACGATACTTCCATTATTCGCATCGGTCTGATTGCAGATATTCAATATTGTGATTGTGATAAATCAGGGAACAGATATTATAGAAACACATTGCAAAAACTGGTTGAATGTGTTGACGACCTGAATGGAAAAGAGGTACAGTTTACCATTAATTTAGGTGATTTGGTAGATAGGGATACCCCCCGCAATATAGATTCTGTACTTATCCGTTTGGATAAATTGGATGCGGTAGTATATAATCTGACAGGTAACCATGACTATGGAGATGTGCAAGATAACGACCAACTCTATAAACGACTGAATATGCCCGGAGAATATTATTCTTTCAACAAAGGCAACTGGCATTTTATAATGCTCAACACAAATGAGATTGCATCGTATGCCAATGTAAAAGGGACGGAAAAGGATGTCGAATTAGCTGAAATGCTGCAAAAGATAAAAGACCAGAAGCGTCCAAACGGAGCCAGTTACAATGGAGGAATAAGCAAAAAACAAATGCAGTGGCTCGAACAAGAACTGAAAAAATCGCAACAGGATTCTGTAAATACGCTGATATTTTCGCATCATCCTCTTTATGGAATTAAAGGTTTAACGGCCCTGAATGATATAGAAATAATAGATCTTTTATCGAAATATCCTACAACTGTAAAAGGTGTGATTAGCGGGCATCATCATGCCGGAGCATTTGGCGTTTATAAAGATATACCTTTTATCACCACCGAAGGTATGGTAGAAACAGAATCTATCAATGCCTATGGAATTGTAACAATATATCCGGATAAAATAGAACTGGAAGGAAAAGGCAGTACCAAATCCCGCACAATCTTATTAAATGGAAATTAGATGTTCTTGTTTGTTTTTAACCCTATAATTATAATATAGGGTCTTGACAAACAATAATTTTTTCCTCATAACTCATTAAAATATTAAAGATGAAAAAGATAAAAATCCTGTTCATCCTATCCTTTGTACTTTCTTCATATTCATATGCTCAATATCCTCAAAAAATACAGAATTCTCACAGAATTCTCGCCTTAAATATAGATAACCTGAATCGAACATTAGAAGAGGATATTGATAAATATGAAAGAATAATATTAAATTCCAACTCTGAAATTGTATTGCTTGAATGTACCGGTAGCAAAACGACTGATGACTTGGGTAATGGTATTGTAGACAGGATAGCCAAAGGAACAAAGATGCGTGTAAATTTTGTCCTGTCGGAAGGAAATATACATGGACTATTGACAAAAGAGCAGCCGATTTCAATAAAAGATACACTCTTTGATGATAACCGGGTTTCTGTAATAGAACTCGGGAGATCAGTGCTAGTTTGTCCTTTTGGGACACTATCGGCAGATAATGGAAAGCTGGTGGAAAAAATAACCGATGGATGCAGTGCTTACGACAAGCCTGTATTGTTATTTACATTTTCGGATTTTGCGCAAGAGTCTCAAACCATGAAGTTATTATTGAAAAATTGGAATTATCTCAATAATCCAGGGAACAACCAGTCAGGAAGCGCTTTAGGTACTTA
This sequence comes from Bacteroidia bacterium, assembly GCA_025999435.1. Taxonomy (GTDB): domain Bacteria; phylum Bacteroidota; class Bacteroidia; order Bacteroidales; family Dysgonomonadaceae; genus Dysgonomonas. Next base: position 21,715 of record BNXH01000011.1, read on the forward strand.
TATTTTTGGATACACGAAGCAAGGCGAGGTATATTCAAAAGTACAATCAGGTATAGTTGATATTAGCGAAGATGTGGGAACTCAACGTTCTACATATCTCGATCTACGTTACAAAACCAAAGCAATGGATATAATGGGGACTATTCCCTATTTGCAAAATCCAAACGAAAACGAAGTATCCGTAATGTGGCTCACAAATGTTCCGTGTAGAAGTTGGATTGAATATGGGACGGACTCTGTGGACATGAAGCGTGTTTATAGTTCTATAGACGGAGTAATGATCGCGAATAATAAGGTGAACCGAATCCGTTTGACAGACCTGAAACCTGCCACAAAATATTATTATAGAGTCGTATCTCAGGAAATAACGGTATACTCCAGCTATTACAAGGAATTTGGCGATACCGTTAGGTCAAGTATAAAATCATTTTCCACTTGGGATAAAAACAGGACAGACTTCAGGATGATCGTATTTAACGATGTACATCGGAATTTCAATATGTTTAAGAAATTATTCAGTCATGTAAATAAAGAACCTTATGATCTGGTGGTCTTCAATGGAGACTGTTTCGATGATTTGGAAAGAGAAGGAGATTTGACCGGTAGTTTATCGACTTATACGTCTGTTATTAAGAATGATGAGATACCATCTGTTTTTATCAGGGGAAATCACGAAAATAGGGGACAATATTCTTTATGCCTCAGAGATTATGTAGAACAGATGAATAACACTCCTTATGGAGCTTTTAGTTTAGGCGACACGCGCTTTGTGATATTAGACACGGGAGAAGATAAGCCTGACAATTTTTGGGTATACTATGGCATGAATGATTTTACACAATATAGAATCAATCAGGCAAAATTCTTAAAAAAAGAATTGGCTTCAAACGAATTTATTAACGCAAGAAAAAGAATACTTATCCATCATATTCCTCTATGGGGAAATCGTGGTAAATATGAACCATGTGCGGAATTATGGAATCCAATATTACATAATGCACCTTTCGATATAGCTCTAAATGGACATATTCACACTTTTAGATATATCAGGAAAAATGAGATGGGCAATACATATCCGGTTGTTATCGGAGGTGGAAAAACAGATTCTACTTGTACCATTATTATTGTGGATAAGAAAGGTACAGAGATGGCTATTCGTGTTCTGGATATAAACGGAAATGTTCTGTTGGAATTGGAATGTAATTAATATCAATTAACTAAATAAAATAACTAATAAAAATAAAATTATGAAACCTACATCATTTAATTTTTTGTCATTTTTTATCATATCGCTTTTCTCTATTTTTCCGTTTATCTCTTGTAGTGATGATAAGGACGATGACGGACTTAAAATAAAGTATTTCATCCTAAGTTCTGAAATTCTCGAGCTTGATATAGAAGCATCGGAAGGTGTCATAGACGTTAAGACTAATTTGCCGGGGATTACCGTTAATGTTGAGGATAGTTGGTGCAAAGCCGTGTTGAACGGAACAGAACTTAAAGTAAAGGTTGAAGAATTTAATGGAGATGCGGACGAACGAAACACTAATGTTACCCTAAAAGCCGGTAATGAGACCAAGACTCTCAAAGTAACTCAAAGCGCCTTGTCTGATCAAAAAATTAAAATTGCCAGTGCTACGGCAGAATATTCACATTCGGCAAATGGAATTGAGTTTTCATTTGACAATGATCTTGATACATATTTCATGTCACACTGGACTCAAACTATATTTCCTTTTGATGTTATATACAATTTCGATGATATTAAGAAAATAGACTTCTTTATTTATCAACCAAGGCCTGGAGGGGAGAAAAAAAATGGACTGTTAGGAAAACTTGAAGTATGGTATGCAACTAAAGAAAATCCCGGATTTACTAAATATAAGGATTATGATTTCGAAACAGCTCCTGATGTCCGGAAAATAGAATTCATTCCGGCATTAACCAATCCGACTCAGATCAAATTTGTCTTGTACAAGGGGTATGGAACCGGTACATATGCAGCGATAGGGGAAATGGAATTCTATAGGGCAGGTAAGAAGAAATAACTTATTGTGTTCTTATTTCGGGAATGTTGCAAAATAAACCTTAATATCATAGAGACTTGTTCTTGCAAGATTAGCTATAAAGTATCATACGAAAATATAAAATAAAGATGAAGAAAATATCGATATTATTAATCTTAACTATATGTGTTCTTTTTTTACACACGTCCTGTAATTCAGATGATGAGATTAGCCTCAAAGGTTTCTACATAGAATTTGGCTCAGACTCGCTTGTTTTTAATAAAAACGCTTCACAGGAGATAATTATACTTGAAACTAATATGCCGCAAATTCTTGTTGAAGTCCCTGTTGATTGGTGCGAGGCCACATTAAATGGATATGACCTTACCATAAATGTTGAAGCAAATATAGATATAAGCAGGGATACGGAAATTACAATAAAAGGCAAGACTGTAATTAAAACAATTAAGATAAATCAGAAGGGGATAAATACTCCTCCAACAGGATCTATTCCCGACGATGTTTTAATTCCGGTTTCAAGTGCTTCGGCATCATCTTTTCACTCGGCGAATCCGATTGAATTATCGTTCGACGGCGACTATGATACATATTTTATGACGCATTGGACACAGGCAACGTTCCCTGTTGAGGTAATATATAACTTCAATAATGTGGAAGCTATGGATTATTTCATTTACTATCCCAGACCTGGAGGTGCAAATAAAAATGGGCTCTTGGGAGAGTTTGAAGTGTGGTATGCGACAGAAGGTAACCCTGCATTTACCAAACTTGATAATTTCGACTTTAAAAACTCGCCTACATCGGTGAGAATAAACTTCGCTTCGAGATTAATAAAACCTACACAAGTTAAATTTGTCTTATATCGTGGTTATGGATCAGGTACTTATGCTGCAATTGGGGAAATGGAATTTTATCGGCGTAATCCTGAAGCTTTCGACTGTTTATCGGTCTTTACGGATTATTCATGTTCGGAACTAAAAGATGGTATTACGTTGTCTGCAATCGAAAATATTAGCGATCCATTTTTTAAGTATCTGGCAACAGAAATATATAATAAAGATTACGATTCAGAATTCAGGATACAGGAGTATAAGGCGTATCAACATCCGAGTATAATGGCTGCAATAAATAAGACAAGCACATACAGTTTGCTTGATAATCCTACGGGAATATATGTGGATGCCAACGAAGAACTGATTGTTTTAGCAAATGATCCCGGGATAAGTAATGTCTCTTTACAGATAATTGATCTGGCGAACGGCTATGGCTCAAGTTCATCGTATGGTATCTCAAAAGGAGTAAATAAAATAAAAACGGCATCGAAAGGATTAGCATATGTGATGTACCATACCAATACAGGCAACGAGGCGTCGATAAAATTAAATATTGTTACAGGCAAAGTTAATGGATACTTCGACAGTAAGAAACATAATAAAGAAGACTGGGGGCGATTGCTGGAAAAAGCAACCGATACTTATTTCGACGTATTAGGACAATATTCGCACCTGACCTTTCCCGTTGCCGATTTTAAAAGATATACTCCTGACGGAAAGGCGCTCATCGATAAATATGATGAATTAGTTTATCTTGAGATGGAATTCATGGGCCTTGTGAAATATGGAAAAATGTTTAAAAACAAGATGTATTTCCATATTGATTATGGTACCACACTCATGTATGCTACAGCCTACCGTACGGCATATAGAGCTAGTACGATGGCGACTATGTGCAATTTGTCCACACTCACCGCCAGTTGCTGGGGACCGGCTCACGAAGTGGGGCATGTAAACCAGACACGTCCGGGGATGAGGTGGCAAGGCATGACTGAGGTGACGAATAATATACATTCTCTTCATGTTCAGACTACATTTGGAAACACATCGCGCCTTGTAATAGATAATGTTTACGTAAAAGCTTTTACAGGAAGCAATTCAATAATAAACGCACGAACTGCTTTTGCCGAGAGCACAGATGTATTTGAACAACTTATTCCGTTCTGGCAACTGAAATTGTACCTTATGGATGCGCTGGGAAGAAGTGAATTTTATAAGGATGTTTATGAGCATTACAGAACCACTCCCGTATTGTCAGCCACACAGTTGACAGATGGCGTATATCAGCTGGATTTTATCAGAACGACATGTAAGATAGCCAACCTTGATTTAACCGATTTTTTTGAGGTATGGGGATTTCTACGCGCAGTTAATATTGAAATTAACGATTATAACACGGTAAAGTTAACAATTACACAGCAACAAGTTGATGATCTTAAAGCCGAGATTGCGGCAAAAAATTATCCGAAGCCAAAACATTCAAATATCCATTTAATTACAGATCTCAATGTATCGGATTATAAAAATTAATAATATTTTAAGAAGAGAATTCTTATTCAAGTATATCGTATGATGATTATAAGCTAGTATCTCTACGACTGTACATCATCTATGAGTGAGAAACACCTCTATTCAGTTTTATACTTAACAGCAGATTATATCCGGCGAAATTAATTAAGTACCAAAAGCAAATATATACCAATGACCTTAATAGAATCAATCTCGGGCATCTGGAGTACTAAAGGGGGAAAAATAGGAGAAGGCCTTTCTCCCTCCGGACATTGTAAAGTTCACATCGGCTTATGCCACATTGATAAAACAGATCAGTTTGCGTAAAAGCAATAAGATCATCATCGGTCGTGATGCCCGCATTTCAGGGGAAATGGTAAGCTGTATCGTAAAAGTAACCCTCATGGGAATGGGGTTCGATGTGGTCGACTTGGGACTGAGGTATTCAATATTGGGACAGGGAGCGGCTTATCCGTTTTTGAGTTAATAAATATCTTTGAAAAGGTAACGGGAGTAAAGCTGGATTACCGTATAACAGACCTCTGTGCCGGAGACATAGAAAAAGTCTGGGGGCAAATAACGAGCTTGACCGGAAAGCCTGAGAGTCAATGGAAAATACACTGGTGTCGGCATGGAACTGGCAGGTAAAAATATCGAAATAGAAAAATAAAAAGGAAAAGATCAAAAATAATGATACTAATCTGAATATGATAAAGAAAATTAATATTGCTTTTATACTATTGTTGTTGCTGTTCCCGGTCACTATTCAGGGGCAAAAGCATAGCTTTTCGATAAAGGGGGGCGAGTTCCTCTATGACGGGAAGCAGGTAAGGATTCTTTCCGGCGAGATGCATTATGCCAAGATTCCTCATCAATATTGGCGCCATCGGATGCAAATGCTAAAAGCGATGGGTCTGAACGCCGTGGCTACCTATGTATTCTGGAACGCCCACGAACCGGAACCCGGAAAATGGGATTTCAGTGGAGATAAGAACCTGGCTGGGTATATTAAAATTGCAGGAGAGGAAGGCTTGATGGTTATACTCCGTCCGGACCTTATGTATGTGCCGAGTGGGAGTTTGGCGGCTATCCGTGGTGGTTGCAAAACGTGGAAGGCTTGGAACTGAGGAGAGATAACGAACAGTTCCTTAAATATACCCAATTGTATATAAACTGGCTGTATCAGGAGGTAGACAGTCTTCAGATCACAAAAGGCGGCCCCATCATTATGGTACAGGCTGAAAATGAGTTTGGCTCGTATGTGTCGCAACGCAAAGATATTCCGTTGGAAGAGCACAGGGTTTACAATGCCAAAATCGTAAAACAATTAAAAGAAGCGGGCTTTGATTTGCCCATGTTCACATCCGATGGCAGTTGGCTTTTCGAAGGAGGCGCGACACCCGGAGCCTTACCCACTGCTAATGGCGAGAGCAACACTGAGAATCTGAAAAAGGTGGAGAACGAGTATAATGGGGAAAAAGCCCCTATATGGTTGCCGAGTTTTATCCGGGATGGCTCGACCATTGGGCAGAGCCGTTCCCCCAGGTGAACGCGGAAAGAGTTGCCCGCCAGACTGAAAAATATCTGCAAAGCGAAGTGTCTGTCAACTATTATATGGTGCATGGGGTACTAATTTTGGCTTTACAACAGGCGCCAATTACGATAAGAATCACGATATCCAACCCGATATGACCAGTTATGATTATGATGCTCCGATCAGCGAAGCCGGATGGGCCACACCCAAATATGATTCGATACGCAATGTCATTAAGAAATATGTAAGCTACCAGCTTTCTGAACCACCCTCCGCTATGCTGGTAATAGCAATTCCGTCCATCAAACTGACTGAAATAGCCGACATGATTGAGATAATCGGGGCGCAGAAGCCTGTACAAAGCGATAAACCGATGACATTCGAGCAGCTGAATCAAGGACACGGATATGTCTTGTACAAGAGACACTTTAACCAGCCTATAAGCGGAAAATTGGAAACAGAAGACGGCATTTTGCTCTTAGGTTCAACCTGATTGCTGCGATTTACAACCTTAATTTAACATACAAGTGATTTACCGAAGAGGTCTAATGAAATGGAACAAAATCCGGCATTGAAAGAATATATCCGGTCGCTCGGCTTTATCAATAAGGAGGGGGAAAGATGCCATTTTACGGAATTGCAAAAGCAGGATATGGGGCTTATCTTCCAAAAGAAATATGCCCTGTTGAACTGGCAGCAGAGAAGCGGCAAGACTGCCGTGGCTTATCACTTCGGGAAATACCACCTTTTGGGCAGGCATGCCAGGAACGTTATTATCCTTGCCCCTGCTATTGCCATAAACCTGACCTGGAAACCGTTCGTGGAACGCAACAGCGAGGATTTTATCACATTGACGGATAATTCGGACTTCCGGCATATCAGGGAAGGCCAATTCCTGCTTGTCTCCATTTCGATGCTTGCAAAGTTGAAGCGCGGACTAAAGCGCTTTATTAAAACCCGCGATAAAAAGATATGCCTGCTGTTCGACGAATCGGACGAGATTACCAACCCACAAGCGCAGCGGACGGAACATACACTTTGCCTGTTCCAGCGGCTTAAATATAAATTGCTTGCTACCGGAACAACTACCCGGAACCATATTACAGAGTTGTACAGCCAGATTGAACTGCTTTACAACAATTCGATGAACATGCTGTGCTCCTGTCCTGAGATATACTACCAGGACAGGGACGGGGATATAGTAAGCGACAGCAACGGCTATTACGGCCTGCCTTTCCCTGCAAAGGGCGGGGCAAAACTCTTCAAATCCTGCTTCTGCCCGGCAAAGGCAACCGTTTTCGGCATCGAGCGGCAGAACCAGGATGTCTATAATAAGGAGTACCTGAACGAACTGATAGCAAAGACCATTATCACGCGGAAGTTCAAAGAATTTGCCGGAGAAAAGTACGAAATAAGAACCCATACGGTAACGCCCCATGCGGGCGAAACGGAGGTGTACCGCACCATACTGGAGGAGTTCTGCCGGATATGCAACCTGTACTTCAATTCGACGGGCGACAGCCGCAAGGACGCCGCCCTGCGCCTGATACGTCAGATAAGCCTTTTGATAAAAGCCTGCTCCGTTCCCAACCAGATAGCAGGCTACTATGGCGACAGGTACCCGTCCAAAGCCCGTATGATCGCCAGGCTGCTGTTCGGTATCAAAGGCAAGGCCGCTATCGGATGTACCACGCTCGCTGCTTTGGAAATGTATAAGCGCTTTATCAGTGAACGATTTCCCGGCCGTCCGCTGTTTATCATAGACGGCAGTGTATCCTTCAAACAGCGGCAAGGCATTATCCAGAAGTTCGAGGCGACAGCTAACGGCGTACTGGTCTGCACGCAGCAGAGCCTGAAAAGCTCGGCCAATATCCCTTCCTGCAACGATGTGATCCTCGAATCCCTGCAATGGAACATTCCGAAGATGGAGCAGTTTTCCTTCCGGTTTATCCGGCTGGATTCAAAGGATAAAACCCGCGTCCACTTCGTAACCTACGGAGATTCGATTGAACAGAACCTGATGGCGCTGGTACTGACCAAGGAGCGGCTGAACGAGTTTATCAAGACAGGCGAAGTCAAGCAGCAGTCTGATATTTACGGGGAGTTCGACATATCGCAGTCTATTATCGACAGCCTTTTGAAAAGGGAGCAGGACGACGAGGGCAAATTCCATATCAGCTGGGGAAGCCAAAGGGTGATCTGAAAGTTGAGAGCTAGCAATATTCAACCGGATTTTCGGAACGGAAATGTAACAGAATAATTACGGCGGGAGGTCTCCGAATTTATTGCCGTAAAAGCCCATTATTTACTGCATCCTGTCACTGCCGTGTTCCATGCATTCCGTATTTGTTGCATTGATTATATATTACAACCCGGCATAACCACCTTATTATAATCCCTGCAAGCCATACGCCTTGTAACCCGTATTTACTGCGTCAGGCAATTATCGCATCCTGTCATTGTTGTATTCCGCGCATTATATATTTATCATAATGACTATGTATCGCAACCTCCGGTGATTGCCGGGCTTATGGCTTGCATTGTATAATGCTTATAATATTTATTGCTTGCACTATTTATAGCTTACACTGTATAATGCCTGCAACATTTATTGCCTGCATTATTTATTTACCGCGACCTGTGCTTCCTGTATCATTTATTTATTGCAACCCTTACCTGACGCCTCAAATAATTCATGCAACAAGCACTTATTGCAATACGTATTTGCCGCAAAGGAATAATAAAAGCTAAATTATTGAAAGTAAAATGGTTGCACCGTCTATTTGCGTCATCATACGTCACCGCTTGTCATAGCCCGATGCCTTTTCCCGTGTATGAATGGGGGGTAATTTTGGCTGTCATTTCAACCAATCTTAATAAGCAATTCCTATGGACACAGCAAAAACTGATAAAACGTACAAACGATGGGGCACGGTAATCCGCAATGAGCGGATTCTGTCAACCCGCGTTGACAGCAAGTTGTGTTTTTGGCCGCCCGAAATGCTTCGGGCATCCAAAAACACTTGTGGGTTTCCTCCAAAGTCGGAAACCCTGTTGCCATCAAATCACAAACTGCTAAATGTGCTATTATATGGAAGTAAATAAAGAAACCAACCGGAAGCAAAAAGGCAGGAGGCCGAAGGCAAACCGCGCCGTTCACCGTTACGGCATTAAATTAAACGATGACGAAAACGCCAGGTTTATGTCCTTATTCCTTCAGTCGGGAATGAATGAAAAGGCGAAGTTTATCAAGGGCATGCTGTTCGGGAGCGTTATGAAGACGGTTAAAATCGACAAGGCGGCAATGGATTACTATGCCCGCCTGACGAATTTCTACGCGCAGTTCCAGGCCATCGGCAACAATTACAACCAGACGGTAAAGGCAATCAAAGCCAATTTCTCAGAAAAAAGGGCATTGGCTTTGCTCTACAAACTCGAAAAAGTAACCAATCAGACAGGAGAACAAAGAAAAGCATAAGCATATAAATTACTTAGCTAGAAATCAGAAGCTTCATTAATACATAAAGATTTTAGTAAGTGGATATTATCTATTCTAAACGCTTATTATTCAAATCGTATTCTTATTTTTCTTCATTCTTTATCTTTTTCAATTTAATACTGGTAATTATCATATCAATATCCAATTGCCGCCTGAATTTAGATTAGTCTATTGCTTTTTAATTATCGTGTTGGATCATTTGGGGCATTGTAAGAATATTCGAGGTAGCTTTTCTTTTTACAATATTTTAAAAATGCAAAGAAGAAAAACAATTCTAAAAAAGGCTTACCCTGAATGTTAAAAACAAGTTTTATCTCCATGAAAAATATTTAAAAGACGTTTTTCCGGATACGGCAGGCGCCCTATAATTGAAGAAAAATCTATATCACAAAACCTTCATTTAAACATATACTATTTACTGTCAGTTGTTTAAACAATTCGGTTTTGAAAAAAATCTATATGCCCGATATTCCCTATTGTTATATTCATGTAAAATACATTCCTTTGATCCGTATTTTAACCTTATGTATCTTTTTTTAAGGTTATCGCTTAAATCTATCTCTAATGGAAAGCAAAATATCCGGGCACTCTTTATAAACTAATATAATTCCTGACAAACTAACATAATTCATTCAATTAATAAATCCATACTATGAGGACATTCGTTGTAACCCTTATTGTATCTGTATTGTTCATATTGCCTGGTTATGGGCAGTTAAATACAGTACATAACCATCTCCGCTCAGGCGATGTATTAATCAAGCAGCAGGTTGAGTTTGCCGATCCTGGAGAAGCAGGAATAAACAAGTTATGGGACTTCAGCAAGGTGAAGACCGTCAATGATGAGTATACCCTGGCTTACAGCCTTCCCCCACTGTTGGATGATTCCATTTACATCATGGGAGATATGCACTTCTTAAAGAAAACTGTCCATGAGAATGAACTGGTGGTAGGCACGGAACATAATACAATGTACTATTACCGCCTGACAAACGACTCCCTGTTACAGTTAGGCCATGAGAACCCGACCATCAAACTGGAATATACTTCACCGATGAACTTGATGAACTTCCCGTTGAACTACGGGCAGACAGTCGTATCCGATTATAAGTCCAAAGGGCTTTATTCCTCGACAGTAGATATGCAATCCCAGGGACAGATGATTACTTCGGCCGATGCTTATGGCAAGATGATCCTTCCTACGGGAGATACCCTTAGTCCTGCACTGAGGGTAAAGACTATCCAGACCATCCTGGATAAGTCAGCCTATACACAGAACCCTGAGAATATAGAAACAACAACAGAACCTCAAAATAAAGGTATCCAGTTGGAGACCTGCCGTTGGTACAGTAAAGGCTACCGTTACCCAGTCTTTGAGACGGTGAGGAGTACCAAGCTGGCAGATAACAGTGAGATCTTCTCGACGGCTTTCTTCTTTCCACCGCAGGACCACCTGTACCTGGATACCGATCCTGATAATCTGGCTTTGTTGGATGAATTATGGAAGGAAACCGAAAACAGCAACCAGACAGATGATCCTACAGCCAAGACTGTGACACTGGAAGATATCATGACCTGTAAGATTTACCCGAACCCTGTGGAATCACAGATGAATCTGGCGTATGATCTCAAACAGGGTGCAAAGGTATCGTTCGAATTGTATTCGATTGAAGGCTTACCGATCCGGAAGATCAAGGCACAACAGAAGACGGCAGGCACATATACCGAAATAATCGATTGTTCGTCACTCCGCCCGAATAACTATGTGCTGAGGATAATAGCTAATAATCTGTTTGTGAATGAAATAATTATTAAAAAGTAAAAGAATCATTATGAAACCTTCATGACGTAAAAAAAGACGCCAAAGAGCATGTAAATCACGGAAAGTGTGCATCTTTGTAGTTATAAGGCCAACTTTTACTGGGACCGCTATTTGCGGATAGCATAAACCCGATTATGAAACTGGCTTCAACAGCTAAGCACCAAAGACTGAGACAAGGTTAATACCGGAGCTCGTGCATGAAATTTTATTTTTCTTTAGCTGTTCATTTCTACTTTGATTTCGCATTTACCGTCCGGCAAGTGCTTATTTTTTTTATGTTTTAATATAGGTTTCAGATGATTTATTAACAAAAACAGTGCTAGAAATGGCACTTTTAACTAAATTATTTACGCATGAAAAATATAATCGCGCTATTATTTTGTCTGACAACTATCTATATACACGGACAGGATCTTTCTTTAGATTATCAGATTTCGTCCCGTCAGCTATCCACTCAGGCTTATCAATTCGCCCGGTATGGGAATGTTCCTGTAAAGCATTTTGTGGGTGAAGCTGATCTTTCTATTCCATTGTATACATATAAGGATCAGGATTTTACTATACCAATCAATTTGCAGTATAATGGAAACGGATTTATGCCGAATAAGAATGAAGGCATGATCGGGTTAGACTGGTCGTTAAACATTGGTGGGGCAATTACCAGACAGGTCAACGGAGTTCCGGATGAGGGCGGCGATGGTTCTACTTTAGGAATCATATCCGCTTCAAAACATAATATATATAAATATGCCATATCGTTTAACGATAAAATAACAGATATGACAGTTGAGGCTTTGACCAATGGCATTACAGGCGACCCGTATATTTCACATGATAATAAAACACTTGCTGGGATCAACTGTGGAGACTTATGCCCCGACAATTTCAATTTCTATATGCCCGGCCATTCCGGGAAATTTACTATAAACTGGGACGGTAAAGTTCAATTCGGAGGAAACAAACCTTACCGGGTTATTTTCAGCGATGATTTTACATCGAAAACCGATATGAAAACGATTACGGTTATCGCTCCCGATGGTTATAAATATATTTTTGGAGGAAACCTGAATGCAACGGAGACTTCCACTTTTTTTCCGGATAACAAAAATGTCCAAAACCAAAAGACGATAACTACGGCATGGTTTCTTACAAAGATTATATCTCCCAATGGAAGAAAAGTTGAGTTTATTTATAAATCGGCGCCTGAGCCGAGCCTTCTTTCCGGAATAGAAGGATATGTATCAGGGCATCCTTCCCTTATTTTAAGTAAGAGGCTTTTGAGCCATTGTGGCGTAAATTCAAATCAGCAGGATACATATATTACCGTACCGGCGGCATTCGGTACCAACAGCGACAGTTTTACCTATGAAGTAATGCGCCAGAGCAGCCTGGAGAAGATAGTGATCGATGAAAAAACAACTATCTCTTTTTCCTATAAAGAAAAGGAGAATAAATTTTACACCGATGCAGAAATACCCCATCAGATAGCAAAGCCTTTTAACTCGAAAAATATGCAGATGACGGGTATTTCCGTTTCATACGGTACGACGATTGTCAAAACGGTAACGTTCCGACAGGAATATCTGGGGGGATTATCTTCGAAGCGTTTTTTTCTAACCGGCGTTCAAGCTGGGAATGAAAAATATACTTTCAATTATTATAATCTGGATAAGATACCGTCGCCACGTCCCGATTTGGCAGACCATTGGGGATATTATAACGGCAGTTCAATTGTCGTACCTGTGCTTAAGGGGGATAGGTTATACTCCTTGAATACAATCATAGACTCGGATAAGGGCAGGGCTGCAAACGAAGAATTAAGCAAGGTGGGTATGCTCCGGCGGGTAGTTTACCCTACCGGAGGCGGCAGTTTATTCCATTACGGCCTGCATCATTGGGATTATCATGTACGAAAGGATGCTTATCCGCAGGAAACTGTCGGGCGGTACTATGCAGGGCAGCCATTCCCGAAAGAGGTAGGGGGAGCCCGGATCAATAAGATCGAGGATTTTAATGAAAACGGAGATATTGTAAACGTAAAAGAATACATCTATAATAATGCCATACTTTTGCATTATCCGCAATATGTGAGAGAGGTCATTAACTTAGCAAACTCTTATCTTTCCATAAGCTGTTATACCAATCCTCTCGGTTCGGAGATCTATCCGTGCGAAAAATATATCCAGTATGCCGAAGTAATTGAAAAGTCATCTAATAACGGATCTGTTATTTACAGGTTTTCCTCCTATCTGGAAAACGATAACAGGGATCAGTTTGATTCCAATACCAATTCATATATGTTCAATCTTGTTTCATATCTTCCTAAATATCCGATCTTATTTGACATGAAAGGAACAGACCGTTCTTACCGTAGAGGATTGCTGACAGGCAAAGTATACTGTAACAATGAGAATGACTCGGTATACAAAGAAGAAATCAAATACGGGTTGCAAAGTTCTTCTGCCGGAAACTATATTAATGCCTTGCGTATGGGGCATATATTAACGCATAAATACAAGATAGAAAACTATGCTTACCTGCCTGTTGAAACAAAGAGGTATGATTATAGGGGCGGTAATCCTATGATTACTACAACCCATATAGAGTATAATGAGAAATATTTAGTCAAAAAAGAGACCGATGTAGAAAATGTATTGACTACCGAATATAAATATCCTTATGACTTGAGAGGCGTAAGCCCATACGGTGATATGGCCGATATGAACGTACTGGTTCCTGTTTTGGAAAAAAAGGTAAGCAAATCGGGTGTTATGCTCTATGAACATACGAAAAAATATGCCGCGAAAACATTTAACGGGAATACTCTTTACCTGCCGGCGACAACTTATTCGAAAAACAGGGGAGAGACAGAAAGCTTATTGCATACCAGCTTTGATAATTATGATGCTTATGGAAACCCTGTGGCCGTTACGGGAAAAGACAATATCAGCAGTATATATTTGTGGGGATATCGAGGAATTTATCCTGTTGCTATAGTACAAAATGCGACATATGCACAAGTAAAAATCGCGCTGAATAATACATTGCCTGAATCGTTATCTTCTGCTGATATTCCCGATATGGTCACCATAGAAAACCTGAGGGAGCATAGTAGCCTGAAAGAAGCCCGTATTACAACATATACCTATAAGCCGCTGGTAGGCGTGTTAAATATAACTGCTCCCGACAAAACGGCGGTTTCATATACATATGACAGCGACAACAGGCCTGCGACAATTAAAGACCATTCAGATAAAGTATTGAACTCTTATGCATATAATCTTACTCCTACCATACCAATAGACATCCATGTTTCTATCAGCTCTACATATTCTATGAGGTATCCAGTATCATTTAATGCTGTGGTAAACGGCGGTTCAGATCAGTTTACATACGATTGGTCTGTTAAGGATAATTTGGGCAATACCCTGTCCGCTTTATCTAATACTGAAGCGAAAACGTTTTCATACAAATTCAGCAATCCGGTCGAAGCAACAGTCACCTGTACGGTAAAAGATACCCAAACCGGAAAATCCAAAGAGTTTACCAAATCATTTGAAGTCATTATACCTCCCGTATCAATCCCATCTTTATCTTGTAACGATTCCTATATAATACAAAGCAGTAATACCTTCCGGGCGAGAGTGGAAGGCGGTTCAGGTGAATTTTCTTATGATTGGCATATAAAAGATGCTGCAAACCAAAACATTGTGGTACAGCAATTGAATAGCCCTTCCGATTCTTTGAACGCGACATTGATACAAAAGGGTACAATGAACCTCACTTGTAAGGTGAAAGATAATAAGTCGGGACTTACCGCGGAGAAAACGGTTTCGTTTATGGTTAAATCCATGGCGCTTGCATTGAATTACGGAGCCTCTTCCTTTTATATATCGGATATGTCGAACATATCGGTAAATATAACCAACGGTTCAGGTAGTTACCAATACAGTTGGAAAATGACGGATATGGACTCCAATACTGTTTTAAGCCAAAGTTCAGATGCTAGGTTTGTGGCTCCTTATACTAAACCCGGACAGATAAAAATAACATGCAGTGTCAAGGATCTTGTCAAGGGCGATACGGAGGAAATATCGGGTATTATTCAGGTAACTCCGCCTCCCATACAGTTTACCAATATAGTTACGGCAAGCAGTTCCTCGACACATAAAGTAGTTACAGCCGAAATAAATTGTAATGAAGCTATGAATTTGAGATTTACAATTGGCTCCGGAGGCTCTGCCGGGCTAGTCAATTATGTAATAGGTTCGTCCTCTTATTCAAGAAGCACTTCGGGGACACAAACCCTGGATATTGCATTACCTAAAGGTAAAAGTTCAATTAGCTTGACCGTAAACAAAACGACCACGGCAAGCATTAACGGGTGGATGGTTATAGAAGCTGTGAATAGCGGAAATAACACCATTGGGGTAGACAGGGTTTTAAATATTAATCTGTAATAAGAAATACCAAAACCAATAGATACAGCTATGAAAACAAAATATATACATATAATCCTCTTTCTGTTATTGTCAGTTGGGACGTTATCCGGGCAGAATACGATGGCCAGCCCGGTGGATTTAGGTTCCAGGAGCAGTTCTTTCTCTTACACCGACACGAAGAATACAAGCAGCTATACCAACAATTATACAGGTCGTTCAACAAACGATGTCTTCTATAAGTTCACGATAACCGTGCCCATGGATGTAATTATCTCCCATTGCGGCTCAGCCGTAACCGATACTTATGTTTACCTGCTGAATGCTTCCGGGACACAGATTGCTTATAACGACGATTACAGCGGGGAAGGGAAATGTTCGACAACAACACAGTCTTACCTGAAAATGACGAACCTGGCGGCAGGAACCTATTATGTTGTTTCGGAAGGCTACAGCCAGAACGGGAATATCACCACTGCGATACAGGGGACAGTACAAAAGGTTGAATACGACTTGGGCAGCAAAAGCGGTTCATTTACCTATACCCATACGCAGAATACGGCCTCATGCGGCAATTCCTATCAGGGGCAATCCTCTAATGATGTCTTCTATAAGTTCACCACTACTACAGCTATGGATGTGATCATTTCGCACTGCGGTTCGGCAGTGAGCGATACCTATGTTCATCTTTT
>BNXH01000012.1 GCA_025999435.1 Bacteroidia bacterium
CAAACGTTATCCCGTCCGTGCCGGGCATACGGATGTCGAGAAATACCAAATCAACGGGATGGTCGAGCAGGAAATTTCCTGCCGATTCGGCATCTCCGAAACTTCCCGACAAGTCCAGCGCCGGGGTATCTTCCACCAACAGGCGGATAGCTTCGCGGCCTAAGGGTTCGTCATCAACAATAATACAGTTCATATCTTTTTATATTTAAGTTCAATACTTAATTGTACCGTGTAGGAGGTTTCGTTTTCGGTTATCTCCAGCCGATACCTGTTTCCGTACAGCAAATCGAGGCGGCGGCGCACATTGGGAAGCCCCAGTCCCCCGACTTCGTCCTTACGCATCGGGCGGAGCGGTTTGGAGTTGATACACCCGAAACACAAATTGTCGTTTTCCCTGCCAAACCGCAGCCGGACGAACGAGAGGTTACGGTTGTCGTTGTTGTGTTTCACGGCATTTTCCACAAAGGGAATAAACAACAGCGGAGGCAGTGAAATTTCTTCTACGCCGTCGTCTGCCGTAATGCTGAACTCGAAATTATCCCTCCGCAGCTTTTCGAGGTTCAGATAGTCGGTCAGGAAACGTATATCATCGCCAAGGCGTATGGATTGCTTCGTGAAGCCGTGGAACTGATATTGCAGCATGTTGCTCAATTTATGGAGGACATTAGCCGCCTCGTCGGGATTTTTCTTTGTCAGGACAATAATATTGTTGAGCATATTGAACAGGAAATGGGGATTTACCTGGTTTTGTAACTGTTCCAGTTCCGAGCGCAGCCTTGCCGCTTCGAGTTCGGCGATATGCCGTTCGTTCCGTACCCAATGTTGGAAAAGGATGAAAACATTCACGCTAATCATCGGAAAACTTATCTTGATGGTATTGGTAATGGTATATAATACCTGCATCCACGCAGAGAAGTGCCAGGCGCTGAAAGTAAACTGTTCATTATACCACCCAATTCCCTTAAAATAAGTTAGCTGCATGGGTATGACAATCACAAGCGCCGACAGCGTTACCGACATCAAATAAGCAGGCATTCTGTTCCGCATCATCAATTTCGGCATTAATACATGGATACTGAAATATATCAGGATTAGATAAATAGACAGTGATAACGGCAGCATAAACAGGAGCGAAAACCATGTTCCATTGAGATTGGAGCTTAGTATCAGCGTGAATACCATTATCATCAACAGATGCCGTACTCCACGATAACGTTTCTCCGTCAATAAATTCAGGTGGGGTGATGACAGGTTGAACATTTGTGAGGGAAGTTCCCCCGGCGCGGTATGCCGCTTGTGTTCACTTTCATACAGTTGCAGGCGGAGCGATTTGCTTAGCTTCATCAACAGGGTGGAAGCTTCGGAAGGTGATTGCCGGACAATACCTGCTGTCCTGTCGAGCGTCTCAAACAATGCTTCGGAATCAATCCGTGTCCTGACTTTCTCCAATTCGCTCCGGGCGCTCTGTTCTTCCAAATCCCGCATCCGTGCGCCTGACTGCTTCCAGAGACGCATGAAGATAACAATCGCCGTCCCTGCCACACTGATAAAGTAAACGGCAATGCCGGAGAGCATCTCAAAAAATAAAATACTGTCTTCCGAAAAATACAAGTCTCTTCCGGGCGACAAGTGATAGTGGTCGATGAACAAGCGCTCAAAGCCTATTTCGATAGCGATAAAAATTATTGCAAGCGCCAGCAATGAAACTATATATGCCGTAAAACGGTTTCGTAATAACAGGCGGGGCACGAGTACACGGATATTCAAGATTGTTGCAGCAAAATAAGTCAGCGTAATCAACACAACCTCTACAGCCAACGCTGTATGGGCAATACGTAGTCCTTCTGATGAAATCAGATAAATCCTTCCCATAGCGATAAAGCCCAATACCGCGATAAGCGCCAAATTATTTGCTATCTTCCGTTTCATGTTTCTTTTAAAACGTCACTTTATAATAAATATTGGGTATGCTGATAGCAGCTCCTGTCTTGTCCATTTGCCCGGTTCGGTAGTTATAGTCGAAATTCACGAACTCTTTTTTACCTGTCACATTTAGCATTTTTATTCCAAACTCATGTGCCAGACCCAGCCTGTTGATTTTAAGATTTATAGTTACGTGTGCAACAAATACGGCAGGATTTTGACTGTCCATCACGCGGTTCTCATCTTCAACGGGGCGCTGTCCGGCAAGTGACGCCGCTTCATCGAGGGGCGTATAATAACCGCCGCCCATCCAGTTCAGGCGAATGTTTACACCCAGTATGTTCTGCCTCTTTCGTCCAAGCATCCACTCTTTTCCGCCAAGTACATTGGTCAGGAAATGGCGGTTATAACGGGTATTGCGCCATACGCCGTCGCTACCGCGATATTTGGAATCGAAAGCGGAAGCTGTCAGCATGTAATAGTAACCGCCTTTCAGATACCGTTCAAAGGTGAAATCGACACCGAAATTCCGCCCTTTTCCGTCGTTTACCAACTGTTTGGACATGTAAAAGTCGGTTTGGTTGATAATGGAAATGCCGCTGCCAGGCACGACAGGCACATCGTACAGGTATTGGAAATAGGGTTCGACCTTGAAGTGCATATTGTCCGAAACATGCAAATCGTAGCTTAATACCGCATGAAATGCTTTGGCAAAATCAAGATTTTTATTCACGAGGCGATTGCCTGTTTCCGGCGTGGTAACGAAATAATAATCGAGCCTCTCGTGCCTGCTGTGCGAACCAACTGCCAAAGCAAACACATGTCGCGGGGACGCCTGCCAGCGGATGCTTGCCCGTTTTTCAAATGTCCAGTGCCGGTTGAGTGCAAAATATTGCACGTTCAGTCCCAATTGGGCAGTGAACTGTTCATTGAACTGATAAGACGACTGGGTGAACGCCGAAGTCAGCAGGCTACTTCCGTCGGCATCGGCAAAATTCTCCATCGGCTCGCCGTTAGTGTAAGGAGCGTTTGGGGCGATGTTATAATTGTCATCATAAAACAGGTTTGTAAGCGTGACGCCGGTACGGTTTGTGTGCCGTGCGCTGAACTTCCTGTTCAAGTATGAATGGAAAATGAGATTGGTATTTTTGTCGAGCATATCCTGTATCCGTTGCGGATTCCGGCGGTTGGCATCATACAGGTCTGTCATCGTATGATTTTGGGAATATGTGACGGCATACGTGGATTTGAGATAAGTATTCTCATCCAGAAAAATCTTATGCCCCAATCCTGCCGTGCCCATATACTGGCGAGCTGTCCCTTCGATGGGAATATAATCGAAATCGGACAGGTCGTCAGGCAGGTAGTTCACAAAACCGTCGTTTGTTCCGATGCCCCACAGCGAGAAAACGCCCGCTTTTTGGGTGGGGAGATTAATTTTGAAAGATAAATCTTGGTAGCGCATACCGGAAACCTCTTTCATGTCGCCGCCGGCAATATCACCCGCCAAAGCCATTGACGAATAGCGGTAGTTAAAGAGGTAAGAAGCCCGCCCGCCCTTTTTGAAAGGACCTTCGGAAGCAAATTCCACGCCGAGCGTACCCAATTGCGCCGTATGCTCGTATTGCTGATTATTGCCGTTTCGCAGCGCCATGTCGAATACGCCCGACAGCGCATTGTTGTATTCCGCAGGAAAAGCGCCCGCATAGAAATCCGAGTTGCCCAATACCTGCGAACTGAACGCCGTAAGAACGCCGCCACCCACGCCGCCAATTTCGGGATAATGGCTGGGATTAGGTATTTCAACGCCTTCCAATTTCCATTGCAGGGATTGCGGCGAATTGCCCCGGATGGCAATGCTGTTGCTTGTTACATCGCCCGCTACGCCCGCAAACGAACCGACCAGCCGTGCAGGGTCATCGAAACCGCCTGCATAACGGCTTGCTTCTTCCACGCTGAGCATCCGCGCCCCGGCCAATGCCATCGGGTTGAGCGGCGCTTCCTTGTTCGTCTTCGGACGGACAACTATTTCGTCCAATGCCTGTACGCTTTCCTTCATTGTAATCTCCAGTACGGTTTCTTTGGCTGACGAAACCATCACTTCCCTGATTGTCGCCGGTTCATATCCGATAAACGACGCCTGGATGTTATAGCGTCCGACGGGCAGTGGCGGAAGGTGAAACGCCCCCTGTTCGTCCGTTGTCGTCCCAACGGTGGGATTTGTGTTCAACACTACCACCGTCACATACGATAACGTTTGTCCCGATGCCGCATCGGTGACGACCCCCCGGATGTTTCCACCCGGCTGCGCCATCGCCTGTACTGATAACCCGGCAATCATAATTGCCCATAAAACGAATACCTGTTTCCTCATGTCTGTTTTCTGTTTTAACTTGAAGCGACAAAAGTAAAGGCGTTCAAAATACACAAAAGGATTTTTCGACAAAACACGGTGGTTTTTCGACCAAAACGGATTTTTGAATGTATTTTTTAGGAAGTTGTCTATTTTTGATTCGAAAATGTTCTGTTATGCGGATAACACGTAATCGACCTTTAATATACCGGATTCAAACGTCTTGCTACCGCACAATTCCCATCTTGATGTTTTCATCTTGGATGGGAACAAAGGAATACCGTCTCCAAACATAACAGGGATGTAACAAAGGTGCAGTTCATCCACCAAATCATGGTTCAACAAAAGTCTTATTGTTTGCCCGCCACCTAAAAGCCAAATATCCTTACCATCCTGACGTTTGATTTGACGTATGTATTCCAATACATTTTCAGTAAGATACGATACGTTTGCCTTGGGTGGCAAATTATCTTTTCGACGGGAAAGCACATAAGTTGTTTTGTCTTTGTACGGCCAATCCACATCAAAAGATGTTATCTCCTGATATGTACCATTCCCCATAAGGATCGTGTCTATCGAATTGTAAAGCACTTTATCCTTAAATTCTTTCAGGGCAGGAGCATTAAATCCTGCCAACCAATCCATTCCGCCATCAGGATAAGCAATGTAACCATCGAGCGACACAGCGATGAAAACTTTAATCTTTTTCATTTTTCTTCAATTTAATTGTTTATACTGTGTTCGCCTGCATCCAACGAAAAAGCGTGGAATCCACACTGCTCCGATACGAGGTACTGGCATACCTAAGAATGAAACAGGCAATTCCACGCCATACTTTCGTATAGCATGAACATTGCGCGTTGGTCTCATTCTTAGTTTTGAAAAGTGCCAGTTTTCGTATCGAGACGTTCAGCGAACGTTATGTTATATAAACGGCTTTACAAGCCGCTATTTTCTATTTTTCAGGGGCAAAGGTACAAATTCTTTGCCTATATTCATACTGTCCGAAAAATAGAAATAGAAAAGGTATTGATTGTTGTGGTTTCTCTCAAAAAGCAGTTATCGTGGCGAAGTTATTTGAAGCAATGGATAAACGAAGCAAGGTAAGGAATTTCGCTCATTTCCATATTGTTGCCCAATGCTTATTCCCGCCTGCCTAAATTTCTATTTTTTAAGTTTGTAATGAAGGGTTAAAACTGTAAAAGCATTTCGTTATGAGTAACCAAAATAGATTGGAAAAAGGGAAACGGAAAAGAAATGATTGAGTATATTGGTAATATGAGGATTCTTTTGTAACTTTGCAGTTCAATATCGTTCTTTGTACTTTGTGAAAAATGACGTAAATAAACGAGACTCGCTCGTTTCTAAATCGTTACCTGTCAAGAAAAATATTCTTGTAACTTGTTTGTTTTCAGCCGATAATAAAAATTCATGTGTCTTAAGCAATGGAAGTGTAAAGGTTTAGTTATCTTGCATATATCACCAATTTCTTTCAAATAGCAGTTAGATTGATTTAAATATCTCCTTTTCAATTAGTTACAAAGAGTTTCTTTTAGCGAGGTAACGATTTAGAAACGGTTCTTTTGATTGAGTTTTGCTATCATTTGCTTGTCAGATAACTCTTGTGACAAAGATAAACAAAGATTTTACTTATAGATGTATTTTTGTAGCATTTTTAGTATTCGCAGATTCAAGTTCCATTTTTTCGGATTAAGTTTGTTATTTATTTATAAAAGTTTATTTTTGTAACCTAATCATTGTGACCTGATTCAGATCAAAATACAAACTATCTACTCAATGGGACTCACTTTAACATCTTTACACAAAAAATATATAATCTTTTTAATTGGTGTTTTCTTTTGTATTTTACCGCTCCATGCATCTCAGCTATCTGATGAGAATGGCGTTTTAGAAAGAGAATCTTCCGATCATTCCTCTATCATCTTCAATTCCAAAGATAATGACCCAGATGTCTTAACTGAAATAGCAAAAGCAATGGGTGCTTTTGATGTATTGGATAAAAATAATTCTTATTCAGAGCTGATCAACCCGAATGATTTAGCAGAGCTTCCTATTGGTATAAGAGAAAATCGCGACAATGTAGAATATGGTATTGTGGTAACAAAAGCTAAATTTACTCCCGAATATGCCTTGATTAATGTGTATGCCCGAGTTGTAACTCCTCAACAAGGAATGGAAGGAGGCAAAAAAGAATTATACTTTGGAGCAGAAGGTGTAAAGCTTGGTTATTCAGGAAAAATTATAGGTGAAGCAAAGTTGTCGCTACTTGGAAATATCAATATTCCGTTTAATCAAAATAAATGGATGCTTACTTTAGAAGGAGGCAAAATAAATAAAATTGGAGGAGGAGAATCTTACAATGAGAACACTTATGTTATTATTGATTGTGACGGAGTCAAAGAGTTATCCTTAAAAGGGAATATTCAGATATCAAGGGATTTGTTAACTCCATTAGATATAAATGGAAAAGTTGTTGATAAACTTCCCAATGGTTCGTTAAATAGGGTTCGAGGAGATTTTGCATTAAAAGCCGCTGATTGGAATGACCTGCTAGTAAAAGTGAGTATTACACCCTTTGCTATTACCTCGCAAGTTGAAAAACAAGACAAAGGCTATTTCTCTTTTTTTGTAAACGATGCCATCCTGGATTTAAGCGATCTGCGAACAGATCCGTCCGTTCAGTTTCCTGAATATTACCAGAAACATGGCTATTTGATAGACGGACCAAACTCATGGCGTGGAATCTATATCCAATCGTTAAAAGTCGGATTACCGGAAGAATTTAAAACTAAAGATAAGAAAGACGCACCAGTCACCCTTTCTGCGGAAAATCTACTGATTGACAATTATGGTGTCTCGGGGAGTTTTGCCGCAGAGAATGTATTCCCTCTCGAAAAAGGCATCACCAATAAGAACAACGCCTGGGGATACTCTCTTGACAGAATAGAAGTCGATTTGGCCGCCTCTAAAATAAGAGGCGCCAGCCTTTCGGGTAAAATAAAACTACCAATACAAAAAGAGAATAAGGAAGAAAACAAGGAAGCCGTGTCAGGCTTCTTGGGGTATACAGGTTCTATCAGTGAAGAAGAATACCTTATATCGGTAACCTCTCTGAATGACATCAACTTTGATTTATGGAAGGCAAAAGCTACGATTGAATCAGGTTCTTCCATCGAAATGAGAGTGGTTAATAAAGAATTTTATCCCAAAGCGATCCTAAACGGAAAATTGGCGATCAATGCCGGAGATGAAGATGACCCGGAAGAAGATAATGAAAAGAAAATCCTAAAATTCCAGGAGATTAAGTTTGAAGGATTGACACTACAAACAAAACCCCCGTATTTTACAGTAAAGTCTTTCGGAGCGTTCGGAGAACAGAAGATCGCAGGTTTGCCGGCCAGTATCAGCGATATTATTTTGGTTGCTGATGGCAAGCAGGCAAACCTGAGTTTTGGAATAACCATCGGTTTGCAGGATAAAGGATTTGCTGCCAGTGGAATCTTACACATCAATGGAGAGGTTTTGAGTGAAAATTCAACACAACAGTGGAAATATAAAGGCTTCAAATTATCTAAACTAGCTTTAGAAAATGTTGATATTGGGGTTGCTACGGTTTCCGGTTCATTAGAGATAATGAAAAAAGACCCTTTGTACGGAGATGGCTTTAAGGCATTTCTGAATGCGAAACTCACAGGACTACAAAAAGTAGAAGTGAGCGTCAATGCTGTTTTTGGATATAGCACATTCAGGTACTGGGGCTTTGAAGGTTCTGTCAACGGCTTGAAGATACCTGCCGGAACAGTACAGATCACGGGTTTTTCTGGTGGAGCTTTTTACCATATGGTTCCCGACAGGGAGCAAACATTAAATCCAGTGTATAAAGACAAAGCTTTGGTGCTAAAACCAGATAATAGTGTCGGGCTGGCATTAAGAGCAGGAGTCTATGGCAACTTATACAACGACGGGATAGCCTCTTTTATGGCCGGCTTCAATATGTCTACCAATGCAAACGGAGGTTTGGCTAATATGGGCTTTATGGGAGAAGTCTTCATTATGGAAGACATAACAGCGGTTCTGCCCGATCCGTTTGCCGGCGTTAAGGGTAAATTCAAAGAAATTGTTGGAAAATCTAATTTCATAAAAGATTTATCTGAAAATAACCGGGTGAATTCTTTTCTTGATGTAGAGAAAGTAGACGACAGCTATCCTAAAGCTACCAAAATCACATCAGCTTTATATGGTAAGCTAGCAATGAACTATGACTTTAACAATAAGGTTTTTCATGCCAATCTGGATGTATATGTAAATGTTGCTAATGGTATTGTCAAAGGGGTAGGCTCCGGAGGCAGGGCAGGTTGGGCTGTGTTGCACATTGCACCCAAAGACTGGTATATGTATATCGGCACTCCTAACGATATGATCGGTTTGCGGGTAGGTCTGAAAAATTTCTATGTTGAGTCTTCCAGCTACTTCATGGTCGGAAGTTCTATCCCCGATAGTCCGCCGCCACCGGCAGAAGTTGCCCAAATATTGGGATTAGATATAAGCGATTTGGATTATATGAAAGACCTTAACTCCTTGGCAGACGGAAAAGGGTTCGCATTCGGAACACATTTTAAGTTCGATACCGGAGATATGACGGCACTTTTCTTATATGCCCGATTCCAAGCAGGACTGGGAGCTGATATTATGCTTCGGAATTATGGTGAAGATGCCCGGTGCAGTAATCGGGGTGGTGACCGGATTGGAATTAATGGTTGGTATGCCAACGGGCAAGCCTATATCTATCTGCAAGGTGAATTAGGAATAAAAATCAAGTTATTCTTTATAAAAAAGAAGATCCCGATCATAAAAGCCGGAGCTGCTGCCCTATTACAGGTGAAAGCACCGAATCCTATTTGGATGAGAGGTTATCTGGGTGGATATTATAATCTGCTGGGTGGATTGATTAAAGGAAGATTCAGGTTCAAACTGGAATTTGGGGAAGAATGTAAATTGGAGAATGAGTCGGTGCTTGGAGGTATAAAAATCATATCAGACCTTACTCCTCAAAAAGAAGGAAAAGACATAGATGTTTTTGCAATACCGCAGGCAACTTTCGCCTTCAAGATAAATGATGCATTTATAATACCCGAAGACGATGGTGATCATACCTATAAAATTATTGTAGATAAGTTTACAATGACAGATGAGAATGGAAACGAAATAAAAGGGAATGTAGAATATCCTAATTCGGGGGATATCGCCAACTTAGTTTCAGATGATATATTACCTCCTGACAAAAGGCTGAAAGCAATGGTACAAGTCAGCTTTATGGAAAAAAAGAATGGTATCTATGAAGTAGTTACCGATAATGGGCGGAAAGCCACAGAAACGGAAGAAAGATGGTTTACCACCGGAACAGCACCGAATGTAATCCCATTAACAAACATTCAGTATGCATATCCTGTGGTCAATCAGGAGAATTATTATGTTAAAGAGTCAAACTCAGGATACATAAAGCTGAAACGAGGGCAGGATTATCTGTTTGATGATGTAAACTGGGAAACAATCACACAGTTCAAAGATGTAAGTGGTAAGGTTAAAATGACTGATTTCAGCTATGATTTAGCGGATAATAAAGTAGTTTTCACCGTACCTAATATCGATAAACAGAAAGAACATACATTATCCATAATTGCTAAAAAGACAAAAAACAATACGGGCAATCAGCAACAAACAACAACTGCTGTAACCACTACGGGAAATGAAGACAGCGAGGATGAATCATCTATGGATATGGAAACAACCACAAAGCTTGCTGCCCAAATATCTAAAGACGGAGAGATCGACCGCCTGAGCTTTACGTTCAGAACCTCGAAGTATAATACCTTATCTGATAAAATAGGTTCTTTGAAGTTTAATCCGCTTTGGATTAAAGTCACATCAGATGTAATAACCCTGCAAAACAATATGAATGCAGATGAGTATTTTGATGTTACTGAACTTACCGGGTCGCAATATACAGATAACAAACCTTTAGTAAATATTACGGCATTGATGGAAGATCCGTTTGCCGGGAAATTCAAGGGTTTAATCTATAATAATTATCCGCTTGACGGTTTGACTTTAGATAGAGCTACATCGGACGATAACACAATTGGTATTCCTCCGGCTAACGCTTTACCTATATTCAATGCATACCTACTCTACTTGGACAAAGAAAAAGGGAATAGTTTCTTGAAACAAACATTCCCTTATCAATACGATCTATTCAGGTATTATAAATTAGACTGGTATGAACTGATATCAAAGGCTGCCGCCAAATATGTAGATACACCTCTCAACGCAAGGCCTCAGAAAATAAATGATGTTATGTCGTCTGATTATGGAATAATACCGAAAATGAGATACAAAGCCAAGATACAATATATACTTCCCGGAAGTAAGTCTGGTAGCGTAAAAGAAATGAATTACGAATACAAATAATAGGAGAGCATGAAAAGACAACATAGAATATTCCAAAAGTTCTTGTTATTTGTATTGGTATTCTGGGTTTCCCTTCTTAATGCGCAACAATATCCTGTACAAGTTACACCTGTATTATTACCTCCGTATAGCTTGCGTCTGGGTGATTATGCTACAACCTCGGAAAATAAACTTCAGTTGCAATTGTTGATGAAAGACCTGATGGAGCCATCGCACCGCATTAAAATACGGTTTTCTCTCGAAAGTGGTGTAAACTCTACAACAGTTGTTCAAAATAATCCTTTTATTAATGGCTTTCAAGAAATAACACTTTATCCGGGGACTCCCATCTTATTAACTAATATAGACCTGCGACCATTATTCCAATTGGAAAATCTTACAGGGATTAATGCCGTGAATTATGCCCGCCCATTGCCCGAAGGTATGTACAAATTCTGCTTTCAGGTATTTGATTCTGGCACAGGGCGAGCTTTGTCAGCCAAATCGGCGGCAATAGCTTATCTGGTACAATACGAACCACCAATACTAAATCTTCCACAACAAGGGGAAAAGGTATTGAAACCCGGAGAATTTCAGAACATCGTTTTCCAATGGATGCCTCGTCAGATGGCTCCAAACACCAAATATATTTTTACACTGAAAGAACTTTGGGACACTCAGAGAGATCCTGTGTCAGGCTTCTTATCTTCCCGAATATTCTGCCAAGAAGAAACATATGCCCCTACGCTGTATTATGGGATGGACAAGACTGCTTTAATACCGGGCAAACGCTATGCGTGGCAGGTACAGGCCAAATCGGGTAATCCGGTTGTAGGTAATTCTGCTACCGAAGATAATGGAGTCTATAAAAACAACGGGCTTTCGGAGATATTCTATTTTGACTATACGGAAAACTGTATAGTCCCTATCATGCTGACAGCCAAAAATGTAGGAAGGGGTAAAACAGAGATACGTTGGTCAATGACCGGCAATAGTCCGGGTAGTTTATATCGTATCCAATACCGCCGTAAGGGTTCTACCGCCGAATGGGCGCAGCAGGAAAGTTATCAGGATATGTGTATCCTGACCGGGCTAAAAGATGAAACCGAATACGAATACCGTGTGGGAAGCGTCTGTGGAAATTTATATCAAACCGATAATACGAGTGTAATAACAGGAAGCAATGCGACAGATTACGCATACGCTTTTAGTGAAGTTCAAACCTTTATTACAGATAACAAAGAAACATCCAACAGCAATATTCAATGCGGGATATTGCCCCAAGTAAATATTTCCAACAAATCGCCGTTGCAAACAGCATTAGGTACAAATGAAGTCTTTATTGCCGGGGACTTTCCTGTCACAGTGCTTCAATCGCAGGGAACAAGTGGCACATATACCGGATATGGATATATAGAAGTGCCTTATCTGGCTGACACTAAGATAAAGGTTACTTTTAGCAATATACAGTTAAATACGGATAAGCAATTAATAGGTGGTATTCTGGAAACGACTTATGATGTAAATGAGGGAAACATAATAAAAGGCTCGGATATAGTGGAAACTTTTGCTGATTTCTGGGATGGGATAAAAGATGCTGTGGGAGATTTGTATGATGGCTTGAAAAATAAAGATAAACTTGTGGGGGAGCTGGCCAATGAGTTTCAAAAAGCAGTATCGGATGCCGCCAAAAACAAAGGTGATTCTATAAGTACTGATTTCGCAAAGATTACAGATTACATTAACAGTCCCGAATTTGAGGAAGAGTTTAGCCGTTACCTGTCCGATCAGCAACAGAAGATAGAAAATAACGAGATGAGTAAGGAGCTATTCGCCAGTTTGACCGGATCATTTATTACGGAAGCAACGGAGAAGATGTCGAAAAATCAAATTTTAATAAATGGTGTTTACTTTATTGAAATAGCAGGAGCCCGAATTAGACCTTGTTTAAGAAGTGGATGGGATTCTTTTACTACAAGAGCAAAAGAAATGGATATTAAAGGTTACATAGATTACACGATTAACGGGCAGCAATATGAGGGAAAACTTGGAAATTGGACTCCTATAGGATTGTTTATATACAATGGGAAAAGGATTGCGGGGAGGAGTTCAAGTAAAATGTTTTATGCTTCTTCATTTCAAAAAGATACGTTTGTTGGATTAACTTTTGGACAAGGAGACCCTTCATCTGATTCTGAATTTGCCGTTGGTGGGGGAATACCTTTAATTATTAATGGATTGAGATATGGAATACATAATATATATTCTGACGATGCTCCTTTAGGGTTACCATTAACTGATGATCCAAAGAAAGAGGATATGAAATATCTTATTGAGAAAAGTAATACAGGTTATGCAATGCAGAATCACGCAAAGATGGGAAAATCCATTTTAGCCTATAATTCTAGAACAAATAGAATAATGATAATTGTTCAACCTC
Organism: Bacteroidia bacterium; assembly: GCA_025999435.1. Lineage (GTDB taxonomy): Bacteria > Bacteroidota > Bacteroidia > Bacteroidales > Dysgonomonadaceae > Dysgonomonas. The sequence continues at coordinate 13,185 of BNXH01000012.1, forward strand.
ATGGAATAGAAGGCATGACCTTAGATCAATTACGGGAATATTTGATAGAAAGAGGTTATGATAATGCTATTTCTTTTGATGGTTCTAGTTCTGCAACACTGGTTAAAGATCAGAGAGTTATTGTTCAGCCAGCTTTGGAAAAGGATGAAACTATACCTATAGGATTAACTATCTCAGAAAAAACTGAAAAATAAAATCTTTTTAAAAATACCAATAAGTATGAAAAATATAATTTATAAAACCGTACTAGGAATAATGATTCTATTTACGTTGTTAGATATATTTTCTTTATCTTCTTTTTTATTAGCTCAAGGCAGTGATGTTATGATGACTTTTGTTAATGTGAGTGTATGGGTGAAGATATTATTTATAGTTGTTTTTTGTTTAACATATTATTTTAGACAAAAAATTAGGTATGTGGATGCTATATTTATAATTGTTATATTATCATGGACATTAAGCGGATATAGTATAGTGCATAACTCTTATCCAGAAGATAAAATTATATCTGGATGGTATTTTGTACGAGCAAATGAAATATTAGTTTGCGGAGATAATGATACTGATTGTGAAAATATTGTTAACAACAAAACTGTTTGCAGCAAGCTCTCTTTCTGGAGAATAAAAATAAAAAATGAAAGAATAGATCAAACATTTTTTGTAGGACCTTTAATATGGGCTCAATCTAAACAAAGTTTAAAAAAAATTTATCCTCAATCAAATTTTTAGCAGTAGGTTGCTTTTTATAAAGAGAAAATATTTCATTTTGCGCATGCATGCCTTAAGAGTTTAGATGATGAAAATGATTTATATAAAAATCCCATTATTTGAAAAATGTAAACCGAGATACTGCCCCCCGCTCGCGCGGACATTCCGTCCGTGTGTTGTGTGAGATAAAATATAAGTCTCTCCCAAGACTTAAAAAACAGGGAAACGTTCTTTGACATGTTGGCACAAAGGTAAAAAACAAAAAGTGCATGCAGTACAGAATATTACTTTTCGGTAGGAGGAGAAAAAACCGAGACTGTATGCAGAATACATACATACCCCTGCATGGTTTACGATTCCATGATGGTAAGCGTTGGAGCTTGGCAGGGGACAAAATAGAGAAACAGTCCGCGCTAACAGGATACGCCCTCAGGGCAATGCTTATGCCTTTAGCGGAATACAATACTTTACCACAGACAGTAAGAATACCGGCAGTGAATATCAATGCGGGATATTGCCCCAAGTAAATATTTCCAACAAATCGCCGTTGCAAACAGCATTAGGTACAAATGAAGTCTTTATTGCCGGGGACTTTCCGGTTACAGTGCTTCAATCGCAGGGAACAAGTGGCACATATACCGGATATGGATATATAGAAGTGCCTTATCTGGCCGACACTAAGATAAAGGTTACTTTTAGCAATATACAGTTAAATACGGATAAGCAATTAATAGGTGGTATTCTGGAAACGACTTATGATGTAAATGAATCGTCATTGTCGTATGTTTCTCAGGGTATAGGTGAAACATTCGGCGATAGAGGAGTGGAATCTGTCCTTGTCGATTATACCATATCCGAAATACAATATGTAGCAACCCCTCCTCCGGGAAGAATAATTATCACAGGAAATAGCGGCAAAGGAAATAATGATGATAGTGGTAATGGTGAAAGCAGCCGCCAGGAATTGCCTGCCGGTAAGGATTATGCCATTACAGATAAAGAAGGGAATGTATGGCATGTGGATGAAGAAGGAAATGTAACCAAAGGAGAGAAAGTTGCCGAAGGAGGAGCTTCTAATGCCCAAAATACGGAAGGAATAACCGGTAGTGGTTCCAATGCCCAAGTAAGCCAGTACACAGCTAAGGGTGTCAATGTAGAATGGCACGAAACAACAGAGACTAAATATGCTTATGATACAGCAGACAAACTTCCAGAACTGAAAGACAAATATCCAACAGTGAAAGATGCTGATGGAAATACAGTATATGTATCTTATAAAGCTGTCGTAAATAGATCCGAAGACGTTTTTGGTGCAAGAATAACATTTACCGACGAGGCTTTGAAGGATCGTAAGATCATTTTCAAAACATTAAAGATAGGTCAGGAGGTTGTAGCACAAAAAGGTTCGGATAATAATTATACGCTCACGCTGAAAGGCACAATGAACTATGCCGAGGAGGATGTCATCGCAGTATTGATGCCAAACGATAGTATACAAAAACAACAAGTGATTGGTAGCTTCAAGCTCGTACATCTTGAGCCGAAAGAAATAAATGTCACTCTTGTACCTGCGGATGAAGTAAGTAAAGGGAAGCTGGCAAATATCAGAAAGGAAACAAATGCAATCTATTCCAAAGTAGGGGTAACAATCAACTTCAATGAGGACGAAGTCTTTGATATTAAACCATATTTAGATGGTAAAGAAGATATTTTGACTGAGAAAAACACATTACTGTCTACTTACAGCTCTGTACAACAGGCTATAAACAATGCTTATGGTGAGCGGAATAGCGACCGCTATGTGTTGTTTGTCACCAATAAGGAGTCTTCTACCGGGCAAATGGGTTACATGCGCCTGAGCGGGCGCTTCGGGTACATCTTCCAATCGCCGACAAGCAAAACTGTAGCTCATGAAATAGGGCATGGTGTATTTCAACTCGAACATCCGTGGGAAAAATACAAAATCTCAGAATCATCTACCGATCTGTTGATGGACTATAGTCAAGGTACAAACTTATTCCACCTCGACTGGAAGCAGATAAATGATCCTAAATTGAAGTTCTATGTTTTCCAGGGGCAAGGGGAAGGTATGATAAGCCAGACAGAGACTAAAACCGTATATATCAGCCAGGCGGTAAGCGATGCGCTCAAGACAAAAGGTTATGTATACGATCCTACAGGCAAAGCCTTTACACTTCCCGATGGATATAGGATATCCGAACTTTGCTATCAGGATAACAGTGGAAAGAATGCTGCTAAGATTGGTTCTGTCATCGTGTTGTTTGATAAGGATAAGAAAAGATATATCAGTTACAAAAATGATGATGATGCTTTCCTTTTCTACGCTTTAGAGAAAGAAAAAGGAAAAGAAAATGAAAAGGAACAAAAAATATCCGTTTCGTACACCGCAAACAAGACAATACCGGCTAATGCCATACGGATAATTATTGATTCCTGCAAAATCTATATCGACAAAGTAGCATATGGCTTAGGAGATACAGGGCATCCTTGCTATACCTTCAAGTCACAGTATGCAATAGCCTTCTATGAAAAATTCACAGGCCTCGTTGCACCTGAGGTTATGGAACAAGTTGGTATTATTGCCCGCTACATGGACAATATGGATCAGGAATACCTGAAAGAGCTGATAGAAAAGGCTAACTATGAAAATTCGTCCGCTGCCGATGACCCAATGGTTTGGGATTACTACTTCAAGCCGTTATTCAGGTCATACGCCAAAGGACAGGAACCAAACGCAGAGCGCCTGAAAGGAACATATAATCGGGTATTAGCTTACAACAAGGCATGTGCAGATCTTGCACGGCGGGCAAATGCATCAGAGGCTGATAAATTCACTACCGCAGACCAGATCGTTGAATTGGTGAAAGATATCAGTTTCGGCGGTAAAGTTGTTGTGGCGGAAACTCCATTCAGCAAACTGACAAACGACCAGCGGAAATACCTGCTTCAGATTCTGTCGGAGGGAAATATGTCGGGACGTAATAATATAGGTGAATCCTATAAAGCGGAAGATATTGTCCTTCAAATATTCCGTACAGCCGCGAATAATGATATTGCCGCCCTTATCAAGGGTTTAGACAAAACAACCCTGTTCCGCCTGTTGTCTGAAACAGACGACCACCTGTATTTTATGCAGGGACAGTTTACAGAACTGGTACTCCGGTTGAGCATAGCCCTTATGGAGCAGGACAGGATTATCGAAAATTATGAGACGCTGTTCGACTTGCTATTTAGTAAAGGCAATTACCTGGTATTCGATAACGGTTACTTCGGTAAAAAGAATACAGAAGTATTCTCCGAAGCCAATGAAAAGATTTGCCTGAAAGTAGGAAAGGAAATCTGGCGGGAGTTGCTAAACGGCATATCACCGACAGGAGGACAGATTGTAAATTCACTGGTTCAGGGTAAAGATTATAGCAATAAATGCTATGACCCGCTGGAATATATAGCAATAATTCCCGTCAGGGATATCGATTACGGATACATCAAGCTGACGAAGGGGGAAATGACAGTTGTTCCTGCGATTTTGGGCTATCTTATATTCAAGTCAGAAACGGTGGCGAACGCTCAAACAACAGCCATAATAGCGGCTAATACAGCCCTTTGCATGGTGGGTGCAAGTGGATTGTCGGCTGCGATAAGTTCGGGCAGCACATTAAGCGCGGTAGCCACAGGGTTGGATATTACATTAGGTGTTGGAGCAGGTATTGTGAATACTGTGCCTGAAATAGCGCAGGATCATCCGGAATTTACGAAGTATTACAATTATGCTACTATTATATATACGCTCAACAGGCTGGGGTACAGTAAATATCAGAGTGTGAAAGCCAAGTGGCCGAAAAGTGCGGCATTAGGAGGGAATAAAACATTATATTCAGTAGACAAATCTTTCCAAGCAGGCGATGAGGCTGTTGAAGTATATATAAATGGAAGATATGAACTCAACCCTACAGCCACAACCATAGATGAATTAACTATAAATCCGTCAGGTACGGTAAAAGGAAAGAAATGGCTGCAAAAAGAACAAACAACCGAAGAACTTCTGAATGGTTCAGAATACATGTATGTAATTGATGAAAATGATAGATTGATAATTGGAACAAGGGCACAACATACAGATTTTTCTAAGCCATCAGGTAAAGCACCACATCCAACACTTATTAGTGGTGCCGACCCTAAAGTACAGGCAGCAGGAACAATAGAATTTAGAGGAGGAAAAATCTACAAAGTAGATAATGCTTCGGGACATTACAAGCCTTCGGCGGAATCATTAAAAAAAGTAGAGGAAATTTTCAGACGGGACTTCCCTGCCAATTCATTTACAAATGATTTTAAAGGATTTATACAATATGGAAATTAAAGATTATGTAAATAAATGGATAGCATCTAGTACAATATATTGGAAAGATATACATCAAGAAATAGATAATTTACAATATGTAAAGGAAGAAGATAGAGATTTTGCAAAAAATAATATTAAACTTATTTTTGGAAAATGTATAGGAGTAATAGAAAACTATCTAATTATACAGGATAAAAGAGGAATATTACGAATAATGCCAAAATTAGTAGCAAACATTTATCCCACACCAAAATTTGAATGGGGAGATAAAGTTCAAGAAGTGCAAAGACCGGAAATAAAAGGCGAAATTGAAAATCTTCTCTGGCACATGAAAGATGATGAATTTAAATATTTTATCAAGATAAATGGAAAATCAAAATCAAGGAGGTATAATCCTGAAGAATTGGAGTTTCTAAAAGAAAATATATAATGTACTACTTCGACTTTAGTTAGAGGTACCCCCGCTCGCGCAGACGTCTCGTCTGTGTGTTGCGAAGCAAAAATAAATTATAAAAATGAGAAAAATTCTGCTATCCATACTTTTATTCTTTTCTGTATTGCCTGTTCTTGGGCAATACGGACAGGATAGTATTGGCATAGTAATGGGCGATATCCGCAGCGGTGAAGAACAGGCGGCCTTTAAGGTAGACTATACAATCAATCCGGATATAAAAGCCCTGCCGGTAAAAGCGGACGGGACTAAGGATGAAGTAAAAGAAGGGACGGATTATACGATAGCCAAAGGCGAGAACGGCAAGTATACCTTTATCCTGACCGACAGCGAAGGCAAGGAACATAAGGTAGAAGCGGATGATATGCCGGCTACTATAGAGGATAAGGACGGGAATACCTACGAGATAAACGAAAAGGGGGAAGTAAAACCTGTATCCAAAAACTCCCCCGCTCGCGCAGACGTCTCGTCCGTGTGTTGCGTAGCAAAAAGAGATTTGCCTTTCGGGCAACACACGGACTGGAAGTCCGCGCGAGCAAGGGCTTATGCTCAGTTACAGCGACTTTTGGATAATAAGGATATTTTAAGTAAAGCGGATAATATTGAATTTGAAAAAGCCATTTCCGCATCCGAATTTGGTGTTGGGAATAGTGTTTCAGATGTTCATATTCTACTGGGGGGGCGGAAAATCGAAATCGAAACCAAGGCAGGTATGGAATTTTTCGAGAATCTGGGAAGCAGTTCTAATTTTATGACACAAAGTGGAAATTCGTTAATGAACGTTTCTAAGATTGAAGATTACAAAGTATTTTTGAATCCGGGATTAGTAGTGGATAAGCAGGCTACCATCAACAAGGTAGTGGATGCATGGAGTAAGCAGGGGTGGTTTGGAAATAGGGTTATCATGGATAGAGCATTGGATATTTTGCCAGCCGATAAAACCAAGAGTTTTGTAGAAGTTGTTTCCAATGGGAATAGAGGACTTGTAAATAATAGCAGTGTTGGGGCATATGATAGACGGCACTCCTGGTACACATTGAAAAAAATACAAGAAAATGAGATCTTCTTTAAGAATGCGGATGAGATTACTTTTGAAATGGAGCTTGAGGTTATTGATGGAATACAACAAGCTGTGCCTGACATAGTGATAACAAAGGATAGGATCAAATACATAGGTGAAATTTTTTCCGGACAAACAGGTGTAAAATCGAATTTGTCTACACAAACTATTCGCTATATGAATGCTGTGGAAAGTCTGGAAAACTTAAGATTCTTCTGTCATAAATCACAAGATAAAGCTGCTATTATAGAAGCATGGAAAAAAGGAGGAGTATTGGATGATGATGGGGTATATAATTTATTTAAAAAATATGACAGTAATATTGTTGATAAACGTTTGTTGGAAAAATATTTAATAGATAATGATGAATGGTTTGAAATGATATTTAATTCAAATTTTAAGTAGAATGAGCATGAAAAAGGTCAGGGAAATAGTAGGATTTGATAATTTTGAAGTTTACAATAATTCAATAGTTGTTCAAGACAAAAAAGGAATTTGCTTAGTTGAAAACAATTTAGAACTAACACCTTTAGTAGAAGGTAATATTTATTCGATTCAAGTTCTCGGGAATAATTTATTTTATCAAATAGATGACGCATTAGGGTTATACTTATTAGAGAAAGGTTTAATATTAAATAAAGATTCTTTTTATGGATTAATGTCTGCATTAATGTATAATGAATATATATATATAGAGAGAGAGAATCTTCAGGATGAAATAAATACACCAATATTTTTAAATACCAATTCAGATTTTCATTTTATCAGTAATGCGCCTGAATATTGTAATTTTTCCTATAAGCAATATTTAATTCGTAATAATAATAGAAAAAAGATATTCAATTGTTATCAACTAAACGATAAACTATGGAGCTATAAACACACAGATGACTCTAATATTGAAATCCTTTCAGGTTACAAAGATAAAATCTTGATATATTCCAAAAGTGGAGATTTATTCGCATTAGACCTTCAAACAGGGGGTTTATGTTGGAGATATCCAGAGCCATGTTTCAGTCACAATAGTTTATATGGAGATTTTATATATACTTTTAACAAGAGTAGTTTGTTAGAAATATCAGCCGAAACAGGGAAGCTCTGTCGGGTAATGGATATGGAATCAATAGAAAAAAAAGAGTACTTTACTTTAACGGCAGGTATAAAAGCTTATGATGACTACATATTTGGAAGAGATGTTGATGGAGTTGTTATCATAATAGATCGCAAATCACTAACATTAAAAAAGATTCTTAGATTTGATAAACATTTGATAAATAGGGACCATACTTTGCAGTGGATACACAATAGGTTGTATGTGCAGGATATAGAATATACACTACATATTTTTGAGTAATAAATATTTAAACTTCAGTTATATTCACATTTAGGCATAGCAAAATTAAAAAGGGAAAACTGATCATACAATTTAAATGAAAAAACTACATATACTTTATATACTACTATTGCTAAGTATTTTAGCAACAAGTCAGTTACAAGCACAAAATGCTGGTAACTACGATTTGCCTACACCCACTATCAGGGTAAAGGTTGGTATTCAAAAGGACAAGATCTTTCTTCGTTGGGCAGTCGATGAACCAGTCGCTTGGCAAAAAGCCAATAAAATAGGCTTTGTTGTTAAGCGGTATACCTATATGCGTGATGGCAAGCTATTACCCGAATCGGAAGAAAAGCATTTAGGAATATTCCTGCCTAAGCCCGAAAAAGATTGGGAGGAGATTGTAGAAACAAACGACAATGCCGCCATTGTAGCTCAATCCCTTTACGGAGAGGATTTTGAGGTAGAGATGGGCAATCAGCCTCAAGGTCTGGAAGGCATTGTCAATAAATCGCAGGAGATAGAACAGCGGTTTGCCTTTGCCTTGATGGCAGCCGATTTAGATTATGACGTAGCTGTTTTAGCCGGTTGGGCATACACAGATACAGATGTGAAAGAGAACGAAAAATATCTTTATACAGTGGAACTCAGCCCCACCAATAATGCAAACAACCTTATTATAGAACAAGGCAAAGCAGTTGCGTCTTTAAACGACAGAGAAGACCTGCCTTCGCCATTAGGGTTTATTGGTATTTATCAAGATAAGACAGTTACACTTGCGTGGGAATATCTACAGTTAAGGGATACCTATACAGCCTATTTCATAGAAAAATCAGAAGACGGGACAACTTTTACCTCTCTGGGCGACCTTCCTGTAATGAATATGAATGATAAACCTGATCGACCGGCTACAGGTATGATCTATGTCGATTCACTGGCTCAGAACGATCAGAATTATTCATATCGGATTCGAGGTAAAACTATTTTTGGTGAATACGGACCATATTCTGACATCGTAAGCGGAAGGGGTAAAAAGACATTAGAAACAACGCCACGAATCAAATCTTTTGATATTGCCCAGGATAATGAAACAATCACTATAAATTGGGAATTCTTACAAGAAGCAGAAAAAGACATCAATTCGTTTGAGTTACTTCATTCAGAAACTGACGAAAAAGGTTCTTACAAGGTTATAAAGGACAAAATACCAGTAAAAGACAGGAGCCTGATAACCAAAAGTATTAGCCCTTCGAATTATTTCAAGATTAGTGCATTAGGGAAAAATAACGACCATCGTGAATCTTTTGCAGCCTTAGTTCAACCCGATGATAATACCCCTCCGGCAATACCGATAGAGCTTAAAGGGATGATCGATTCTACCGGTGTAGTACGTCTGACATGGAAGCCTAATACCGAAAAAGATTTTGCCGGTTACCATGTGTTTAGAGGAATACGAGAAGGGGAAGAATTAGTTCGGCTAACTGCACAAGCTATTGAGATACCACAATATATAGACTCTGTTCAATTAGAGAATCTGAATTCCAAGGTGTATTATTACGTAACAGCAATCGATCACCGAAAGAATCAATCAGAATCGTCAAAAATCGTAGAATTGGATAAACCTGATAAATTGAGACCCGAGGCTCCGGCGTTTATCAATTATAAGACAGAGGATGGAATGATACAACTCAGTTGGACAAAAAGCTATAGCGAGGATGTTGTTATACATAAGTTATATCGTCAGGCTCTTGATGATCCCGACAGACGTTGGCTGGTCGTGTACGAATCAAAAGACATTAAATCCACATACGAATATGCGGACAAGAATGTAATAGATGACCATCGGTATAAATATTACCTTTTAGCTGTAGATAAAAACGGGCTTATTTCGGATAAATCGCAAGAAATAACTCTTCGAAATATAGACCTGCGTCCGGTGGATGTGATTAAGACCTTAGCAGGTTTTGCAAATAAAGATAAAAACATGATAGAAATAAATTGGAGTCTCGCTCCATTGGAAAAGGTGGCAGAGATAATAGTGTATCGTCAAAAAGAAGGAGACAAGGCGACCCTTTGGGGAACTTTTTCGGGAGGGCAAAATTTCTTGGAGGATAAAGACGTACAGGTAGGAGAAAAATACACCTACTTGTTAAAGGCTATGCTGAAGGATAACCGTCCGACTACTACGCAAAAGATAACTGTTGACTATTAAAATTATAGCCATGAAAAAAATATTGCTATTCTTTATATTGCTGGTCAATATATCTGTTCTGTATTCCCAGAATACCGTTCCTATTGGAAAGTATGAAGTTTATTTTATTGGCTGGTTAGCGGGAGATAATAACCACCATTGTGGTAATGCTTATGTAGAAATGACTTTAAGTGGAGATAATGGGGATGAGGTTTCAAAAATATTTAATGCTGAGTATTGGGAGGATTCACCACGTCAAAATTTCAATAAAAGCAATACACTTAGCACGTTTGATGCTAATAAAAGAATAAAAAAACTGTTTTTTTTATCAACCAGATATCAAAATAGTTCGTGCCGTGGAACCCGGCGAAATAATAATGGATATCTAGAGAACGGATTGAATGTTCCATGCTATTCCTTGTTTTTTAAATTTGACGGAAGTGCAGGATTCACCAATAGCTACGAGGAAAATGGTGTTGGACTGTGGAACTCCGAATTTACAATCTATATTCAGCCTAAACTTGTTATTATAAATAATAATCCGGCAGGAAATTTTCTTCCGACAGAGGATAAAATCACAATCGATTCACATGCCGGGTTCAAAGCCGCGGAATATAACTGGCGGTACTCTCTCGATGGTTATACTTGGAATACCCTTCCCCAATATAACGGTCAATCATCAATACAAGTTAATGCCGGAGATTTATTCGGAGATGACAGGAATAGCTATATAGGGCGGAATGTTTATTTCAAACAGGTCGCATGTGATAACAATTGTGAATCCGATCCCGTTATGTATACTATATCGCAAAATGCCCCCCACATCACAAGCCATACGACAGCTCCTACAAAATGTTATGATACGACAGACGGCAGCCTAACCCTTAGCTTCGACCGTGCCCTACTGGACGATGAAACCCTGGGAGCCTCCCTTGTCAATACCACAACAGGAGCGGCAGTTTCCAACGAGAACCTGACAGATGCCTTAAAAAGCAGTACTTCGGTTACAATAGAGAACCTATCTCCGGGCAATTACCGGTTGGATTTACTGGGAACATATCAAGGCAATGCCACATATACGGGCGGCTTGCAGCATACCACTACCTTTGAAATCACCCGACCTACGCAGGTAGATTTTTCCTTTGTCTCCAAAACAAATGTTTTCTGCCACGGAGGCTCTGACGGTATTATTAATATCACAGCCACAGGTGGGCAAAACAGCTATAAATACACAGTGACGGGTGATAATGGAGTCACTATCGACTGGATGTCATTTGACAGCGGATATAATGCCGCCATTAAAAATTTAACGGCAGGCACCTACCGGATCGAAGTGCAGGATACGAATGATTGTCCGGCTAAAGAATCCGGCAATATAAAAGTCGTTACCGTACAGATCACCCAACCGGCGGCACCGATCGCTTTATCCGAAACAGATATTAAATCTCCGACAGGTTACGGCTTAAGTAACGGATATGTCTCTGTGCGTGTTACGGGAGGCACACCCAACGATAACGGAAGCTATAACTTCGAATGGCGTAAAGATTCTCCGAGCGGAGCCCTTATATCGACTAATATAATTACCGATGCCGTAAACAATCCGTTTACAATCAAGCTGGATCAGGTCACAGCCGGAAAATATTATCTTACAGTAAAAGATAAAAACTATGCCGGCGCATCCAGTGAGCTTGGCAGTTGCGGTATCCTTTTCCAAGAATATGAAGTGACCCAACCCGACTCCCTGATCGCAACCATAAAAGTAAAAGAGATCATCTCCTGCCATATCAACAATGATTATCAATACAAACTGGATTTGGATAATAACAGTATTCCCGATGAAGCAGAAACCGGAGAACTGACAGTGGTCGTAACCGGAGGTGTAGGCAGCTACAGTTATCAATGGCAGATATTGACAGGCGGCAGTTTTCAGGATATACCGGGTGCCACCTCTTCCATACTGGCAAAATTACAGGAAGGCACATACAAGGTGCTGCTGAAGGACGCAAACGACAATGAAGCGGATGACAAGAAAATATTCAATTATCCAGAAGTATTGAAAATAAGTCTTTCGGCCAATACTATTCTATGTAACGATCTGCAAGAAGGCATTGTTTCCGTTACAGCAACCGGAGGAACTGCCCCCTATACCTATACATGGAATACCTCAGACACAACACCAAGTGTAACCGGACTTGGCGCAGGCAATTACTTCGTCGTGGTACAGGATGCCAATGGATGTATGGTTAGCGGAAGTGTCAGGATAGAACAACCGGGAGCTCTGGAAATAGAAGATATTCTCGCGCAAGACCCTATTTGTAACGAAGCTTCGAACGGAGAGATACAGATCAAGGCTTCAGGAGGAAAAACCCCTTATTCAATTACCTGGTCTAACGGACAAACAGGAGAAAATTTGTCCGGATTAAAAGCCGGCGCCTATACCGTTACATTTACTGATGCCAACGGGTGTTCCATGACCAAATCTTATAACCTGATCGACCCCGAAGCGTTAATAATAGACTTGGGAAAAGACATTACCTTGTGCCAGGGTGATAGCATGGTTTATAACATTGATATCAACGATCCGGGAGCAACATACCGGTGGACGGATCAGGAAGGTAATTTGGTCGGTACAGCTCCGGTTATCAGTTTGTCGGCAGCAGGTACATACACAGCGCAAGTAATCGACTCGAAAGGATGTACAGCTACAGACCAGATAGCCATTAAGAACTCAATGGAGGTTCTATCCCCGGAATTCATGATAACTACGCATGCTTATACCGACTATACCGTGCAACTGGTCAATACATCTCCGACAGAGCCCGAAAAGGTGGAATGGATACTGCCCGAATCGGATTATATCACTGTAGTTTCCGAATCGGATGAACATATCGAACTGCAATTCTCCCAGACTGGCTCATACAAGATTGGCCTGAAAGGAATACAAGGACTGTGCGAAAAGACACTATATAAAGATATATTGATAGAAGAAAACATTTATGGTGTAGAAGAACCGGCATCAGTAAGTTCAAACATTAAAGATTTTTTAATTATACCTAATCCGAATGATGGGAATTATAAAGTTATTGTAAAACTGTATAAAGAAGCTGGTATTAAGTTTCGGATAGTTAATATGTCGGGCAATGAGCCTTATCGTGCAACAACTTATCCTAAGTCGGTAGAATTTGAGGTTCCGTTCCAGCAAACGCTGTACTCGGGAGTATATCTGATCATTTTGGAAACAGGTTCAGAAGTACAAGTTAAACGAATGCTAGTCAATCATTAATTGAAATAATATAAAATCAGAAATGAATCGATATCTATCTATTTTTCTATTTAGCCTCTGTATTCTGTTCTCTTGTGCCAGGGAAGAAGTTATAGAAGTAACAGCCGATTTTAAAATTACGGTTGTCAACAATGATTATTCTGTACCGGTGAAGGTCGAGATAGAAAACAACAGCACAGGAGCCGATACCTATGAATGGACTTTTGACGGGGCTGTAACTACAAATTCTAAAGACAAAGAGCCCAAAACAGTATATTATAATACTCCCGGAGTATATAAGATTGTATTGAATGCGTCTAACAAGGATGGATCTTCTGATGAAAAAAGTATGGAAATACAGATTGATGCAGCCATGCTTGTTGATTTTGATTGGCAAATGCAAGGAAGTGACATATCTCCTGTCACCCTGAAAATGGTGAATAAGTCCTTAGGAGCCGCTCACTATTTATGGGAGTTTGAGGAAGGGAATCCTGCTACATCTGCTGTTGAAGCACCCCAAGTGTCTTTTACGAGTGAAGGAGAACATAAAATAAAATTGACTATAACCAATGGCAAGGAGACATACAGTGCGGAAAAATCCATAGCAATAAAACCTGCCATGACTATCGATTACGACTGGACTGTCGATTTTATCGATTTGGATTATGAAGCCCCTGTTATCCTGCATATCAATAATAAATCGATAAATGCAACTTCATATGAATGGACATTTTTGAGTAATTCAAGTGAAATTGTCAGTACAGAACAGGCTCCCGATATAACAATATCCAATTCCGGTACTCATACATTACAACTAAAAGCCATCAATGACAAAGAAAGTAAGATTGTGCAAAAACAGATTGTCGTATATCCAGACAAGAACTTACTATCATTTACGAATATCAAAATGGGAATAAATACCACACATACACAAATCGGCTCTTTCTTTTCTTCAAACCTCGGGAAGACTCTCACCAAAAATGAGATAAATACCACAACAGGCTCATTGATTGATTTTGCCTTTTTTGGTCTTGACCAAACATTTACATATAACCAATTTATATCTCCCGATAAAGTACAACAGACGGCTTTTGAGGCCATCCCCAATGCTGTATATACAAAGGTTATCAATAGTCAGGAATTAGTAGGAGTTCAATTATCCCCAACTTCATTTGATGCGATAGCTGATGGTAAAGTTTTCGCAAATCTTAACATTACAGAAACCGCAAAAGGAATGACGCCATTTGATAAAAGCCTTAGTAATCGTATTGTCCTGTTCCAAACTTCTGACGGGAGAAAAGGAGCCATTAAGGTAACGGATTATATAGTCGCTGGCAAACAGTCATATATTATCGCAGATATAAAAATACAGAAGAAACCGTAAGCAATCTATATCAATGAGGAAAAAACAGTTTTTAAAAGCATTATTTATACTTGTAGTTATAGGCTATACATTAAATGTACAAGCTCAGGATATAGATTTGGAGAATATCGGAGACCAAATGCAACAAACTCTAAAGAAAAATCCAATAAAGCTAAGCGGAGGATTGTCTGCCAGTAGCTTGTTTTATAATTCTAACGTGAATGACAGTAGAGATAATTTTAATTACTTCCTGAATGGTAATCTGAATATAGGAATATATAATTGGAGCTTACCTATTTCTTATAGTTTGACTAATCAAGGAGCAAATTTAGGGTATGATGTACCTTTTAAATTCAATAGATTGAGTGTCAGTCCTAAATACAAATGGATGCAAGCACATCTCGGAGATGTAAGTATGACCTTTTCTCCATATACTTTAAACGGTTTGCTCATAACTGGAGGAGGATTGGAACTAACCCCCGATGTCCCGTTTAAAATAGCAATGGTTGCTGGGCGGCTGAATAAAGCAATAGAAGATAACGATGACCCTAGAACAATCCCTGCATACCGAAGAATGGGTTACGGTACGCAAATGAAATGGGAAAAGGAAGGCTATAAAGTATGGATTACCGGATTTTATGCTAAAGATGCTGTTAATTCATTAGATGCCTCTCCTGATATCAAAGGTGTTCTACCTCAGGAGAATTTGGTTTTGTCGGTGAATGCCAGTGTAAAGGTCTATAAGAATATAGTAGTATACGGTGAATACGCAAACTCATTATTAACCAATGACCTCAGAGCCAACGAAAAAATATCCAGAGGAGGATTAGCCGGTACTTTTCTTAAAGGTAATGTATCGACAGAAACATTTGATGCTTTAAATGGAGGTATTAATTTGAATCTAAAAAACATGATGATTGGCATCAGATATGAGAAGGTAGATCCTAATTACCGTACGCTGGGAGCCTATTATTTTACAAACGATTTAGAAAATATTACATTAAATACCACATTTAACCTATTACAGGGAAAAGTCACCTTTGCAGGGAATATTGGTCGTCAATGGGACAATCTGGACGATACAAAACTGAAAGAAACCAGCCGATGGGTTGGGTCGGCTAACATAAATGTGAAAATATCTGAAAAGTTGATGTTGGTCACCAGTTATTCTAATTTCACTATGTTTACCAATCGTCAATTAAACCAGTTTACTAATATAAACGACAATCCGTTATTGGTACAACAACCAATGGACTCGATTGATTACAAACAGATTTCACAAAATGTGAATATGAACTTAAATTATACAATCTCCAATAGTAAAGAATTGATTCAGAACCTGAATATGAATTATTCCCTAAACGATATGGTCAATAAGGAGAACGGTATAACAAGAAAAGGAAATATATCCCGTTTTCATAATGCTAATGTTAATTATGCGATTGGTTTTCCCAATCAAAAGTTTAGTATCGCGGCATCTGTCAATTATACCAACAGTTACTCCGGCTCACTTACTTCAAATATATGGGGACCGGCTTTGACATTGAATAAGGCTTTCTTTAAGGATAAGTTGACCACGACCATTGGGGCGTCGTATAATAGTTCTACCGGGGTAGCCAAAATAGATGTAACAAGCCTCAGGCTAGGAGCAAATTACACCCCTTGGAATAAGCATAATTTTAATGCTTCAATTATTCAGATGTTCCGAAAAACAGATCAGGATATTCCTAATCCGAACGTAGATGAATTGACTGCCTCAATTGGCTATAGTTATAGTTTTTAGGATATTCTTTGCTAAAAAAGGTAAAGTTAAATGGTAAAAGTTAAATGCTTCTTCCTCTACTATTCTTTTTCTGAATCGTAGATGATTGAGGTTTTTTCCCAATCTTTTGAGTCTTCGGAATCCTCGGGTCTCCCCATGATTCCTGATAATCAATATCCGCTTTATTGGTTTTCCAGAGATACGGATACGCATACCCGCCACCCCACCATTTGACTTTAGCTTTGGTAATAAATCCCGCTTCAATTTTCATCTTATCCATCAGGCGCATCTCATACTGACCATATTTGACAAAAGATTCAGGATTTTGTTTAGTCAGGAAATGCTGTTTTATTTGGCTGTCAAAGAAAAGGTAAGCCGATAATTTTGAGCCATCTTTCTTCTGCATATTTTCCAAATACACATACCCTTCATCCTTCAAAACCAACATTTGTTCAGATGATAATTTGATGCCACCAATAGTAAATGTACCATCTGTTTTGGGTTTTCTTTGGGCTTCATCTTGAGTTTTCTGCTCAGCCTGTTCTCGTAAATACTCCTCCCGTCCCTGCTTTTTCGCTTCTTCAATATTCTTTTCAAACTCTTTTTGCAGATTTCCAAAGCTAAATTTTCGATCAATTTGTGAACCTTTGAAAGAAATATTATCATACCGGAACGATACACCTTCAATCTGATTGGTTATCCGTTTGAGTTTATACTCGAGCTCAATACCGGATTTTAGAAGAGCAAACCGTAGATCGGCAGGAGTTTTGCAAGAGGGTAACACCGCTTTTATCGCATCATGGATATAATACTTAATCTTGTCGGGATTGTCTAATTTCTCCCGTTTTACTTTCTCTTTTCCTTTACCGTAAGTCAGGTTATACTTATCTTTCAGTTTCCTGCAAACTTTAATATTCCGCTTATAATCATTATTGACAGAGATCAGTTTTAAGTTGTTATCGATCCGGTTATAGACAATATGTAAGTGTTCATTATCCGTATTATGATGCCGGACAATGATGTATTGGGTGTTTTTGATTCCCATTTCCTGCATATATTCTTTAGCCAATTGGAGCATAAAATCATCCGTCATTCTAGCTTTGTCTTCTGGAGAAAATGATATAGGTATATGCCCGACAGGTTATTTTATTTCTTTTCTGCCGGAACGTTGCATAGCAAAGCTGCGGATCATACTTTTGGTATCATCCGCAAACACTCCTTCGGCTTCTAACAGTTGGGCTGTATCATTCATCACATAATTAACACAGCCTTTAAATGATTTCCCTTTGATGTTTTTAGCGATCATCCAACAATTGTTTGATTTGAAGTGCAATATTTACGATCTCTACACTAACTTGAGCGAATCCCGATTTGTTAGCCTGTTTGGCTATCTGATTCAGATTATTCCCCATACCACCGAGCTTCCGTATGAGGTCGAGTTCTTCCAAAGTAAAACGAGATTTGACACCTCCTTTCAAGGTCATCTCCCGAGCATATTGAGTTGCTTTCATTCCCAATTTCTCTGCTTTTTCCTTCACGGTTTTAAAATCTTCTTCGGTCAATTTCAAATTAATAGAAGTAGAAAGTTTCACTTTTTCTTTCTTTGGACGACCTCTTTTAGCGTTGTCACTCTTCTTATTTTCCATAACTACTTTGTTTAAGGTTATGGAAAACTGAGTGTCTCCAAACACTCAGGCGAGCCGAAACGAAAGCGACCATCGGGAGATGAAGTGCAGGATTGCTCCACAGCCACGACAGTCAAGTGACCATCGGGAGCGGACTGTATGGGGCTGAGCCCCCTGCAAGGGCAAGGTATGCACGGAAGTAGCCCAAAGAGACGTTAGTCGAATTTTGGGTTACCCGTGCGATTACCTTGCTCCTTTGACGACGAGAAAAAAATAAAGAGGCAGAAGTCTCTTTGTTTTTTGATTCGGTGGCAACATTTGCACTCCGAAGAGAGTGTATTATCAGATACTTCCGATGTCGCAATACGGTCAGTGTATTGCCTATTGCTCTTCAAGGGTAGGCAGAGCAGTTTAATTGTAGAAAGTGGATTAAATTTCTCATATTGCAGTATAATTTAGATGCATCCGACATGGATACCGCAGCAAATATAGTTTGTAATTCTGAGAGTTATATCACTGACAATATGATGTGTATAGCTTTGCCTAGAGATGCTTTTATTTGCCATACTGCCTGACAAAAAAGAGTCACTCTTGTTGCTCCTATTGGTAATATTACTATCTTTAGTACATGTATAACTTTGAGCAAGATATAGAACTTACGGATATGCCGGAATCCTTCCAAGCTGTACAGCAAAGTCTTAATGACTTTGTGGCAATCAACTATGAAACAGCACTTGGTTTGGTCTTACAACCACAACTTACAGAAGCAGACATACTGCATTACAAAGGAAAAGTCATTGATATTATCCGCAATAACCCACCATTGGAAAGCCTACCTAAATACCTGCGTGACGGACGGGAGGACTATCTCTGGTATTCCGGGTTCTTCGATGATGCCGGGAAAGATGTTTTCCGCAAATATGGCAAGTTTGTTTCTCCTGCCATTGAGATAACTAAAACGAACTATACCGGAGAGTTGGCAAAGATAAATTTACCTTATTTCAGAGAATTGGTAGATTTGGTCAGTTTAGAACGCTTGTGTATAAAATATGAGAAACTTCTTCCAACATCCCCCAAAGACACTGCTAAAGAGAAGCTCCCGACTCCCAAAGAGAATATTACTCAGGAAAAGCTACCAGCCCCTCAAAACAATATAGTCAAAGAAGCAAAACCCAAAGTTACCAAACGTACCTACCAGCCCAAACTGAGCAAAGAACAATATACATTATTAGCCGATTGTATCGAATCTATCAAACTGTTTCGCTCGAAAGTAAAAGTTACTGAATTAAAGAAACTCCTGACAGGAAAACTAACCGAACCACTACAAGTTACCAACCAAAAATCATTGGTTTATCTTTTAGATCAATTAATGGAAGCTGGCCATATCAAAGATACATGGATGTCGGTTGCTGATAGCAACAAAGACTTTATCTCTTTCCGGACAGAAGGTAATGAGGAAAGATATGGGAGTAAACCTCATTATATAACTCTGCAACAACTTACAAATTGCCGTAACCGTAACAAGCGGGAACGAATATACAAACTTGAAAATATAGATGATCTGATAGCCGAGCTAAAGAAATGTAACCCCGAATAGTTAAAAAAAATTATCTGCCTATATTTTCTACAAATATTTCCACTTCTTATTAAGTTGGACTTATTCGCTGTAATTCAACTCATTACTTCATGTTGGCAATTTGGCTATAATTGCCAAATTACTCCTTTTTGAATATATCCCAAGCAAAAACATTCTTATAATCAGTATTATACAAACCTAACCTGTTAGGTAAGGCTGTTATGTTCACAGCGCAGGGGTTGAGAATGAGCTATACTTGCACTTGATTTCGAAAACAGCGATATACAAAGTCGTATACTGCTTATTCTTTCGGAAGATGTTAAATCATGGGCAAGACTAACCGTATCAGGGATGTTTGAATGGGTATTATCACTCTAATTTAATGAATCCTATTTATAAATATTTAAAAACAAGTACAATATGAAAGAAGAGTCTGAAAATAAAGAACAGCCTTTGGATAATAAGGAGCTCATATCCCAATTTATAGGAGAGGGCAGCACATGAGTAGCTAGTTCAGCCAGAGGCAAGCTTTCTCGCAAGAAAGATGAGGAAGAATATACCAATCGATTTTTGGCAACACGGAAAATCAAGGATTACACTCCGGTCTATATCGATGTGCGTATGAAAGAGAAACTCCAAACGCTTGTAGCTTCATTGCAACATATCGTACCCGAGATAACACCGACTATTTTGTTGTCAAATATCCTTGCTGATCATCTGTTGATAAACAAAGAATTAATAACCCGTGCTGCCAATGAAGGCTTAAAGCGTTCTCTGGCAAGTACATTTAACGAAAAAGATTCAAAAGACTAAAAGTTATGGAAATAGTATGTATTGATTTGCACACATGGGAATTGTTGAAAAGACAGATTCACAGGCTCACACTTGAAGCTACTGCTTTGAAAGAGTTATATTGTACCAACCCTCGTGATGGCTGAATGGATTCGGCAGATGTCTGCCGTGCTTTAGGCATCTCGAAACGCACTTTGCAAACGTGGCGAAATAATGGCAAAATACCGTTCTCTATGTTGGGTGGTAAGGTGTACTTCAAGGAGTCGGATATTGCTGAATTGCTAAAAACCGATATGAAGTATAAGAACAAATAGCTATGGACAAATTTATCAATTACGAGTCCGAAGAGTTCAAGGAACTTTTGGCACAGATAGAGCAATCCATTGACGATGTGCAGGATGTTCGAGATAAGCATCGTCCGACATTGGCAGACGAACGTTATTTGAGTGGAGAGGAAGTCATGGAATATCTTCATATTTCACCTCGAACGCTTCAGACCTTGCGTGATAAGCGAATGATCTGTTATACAACGATTGGAGGGAAAATACTTTATCCCGAAAAAGAGCTTCAACACGTATTGTATAATAACTACCAGTCGCCAGAATTGCCTTTTTAATATGCAAATTCTAAGGAGAGGGAGTTAAAGTTGCCACTTACGCATAAAAAAAAACAAGCATTCTTGATTTTAATCAGGGATGCTTGTTTTAGTTTGAAGATATGCGTCATCGTCGGGTCGGTCGTTTTCGTTGCAGGATACTCTTGCACTTCGAGCAGGGAAACAGGCAAGCCTCGGGACGAAAATACTATTCGTAGGATGGAGATTTTCGTTTCCGCCCCGTAGGGCTTCGGACTTGACTAGTTTACCTTGTAAGAAGTGACTTTTTTCTGCAACAAAAGGACTGACTCGATCCTTATTGTTCTTATTCTAGTCCACTTTAGCCCATTTGGGGATGATATAAGTCGATGGATTAACCGGATTATTTTCTCTCTTTTTCTGGGGCAACATCCCTTTTTGTTTTTTTGTGACTCGTTTGATGTTTCTGAAATCAGATTGGGGACGATCTGTCTCCAGTTTATATTTATCTCCAATTTTATCTGTTAATACCGCCATATCTTTACTTATTTTGTCATTGGTGATTTTAGCATAAATTTGAGTCGTGGTAATACAGCTGTGTCCGAGCATCTGAGAGACCGTTTCGATAGGTACACCTTGCGATAGGCACACTGTCGTTGCCATCGTATGGCGCCCCATATGTGACGTAATTCGCTTATTTACACCACATAACTTAGCTATACGTTGCAGGCAGCGATTCATATTATCGCTGTGGCTTGGCACAGGAAAAACGAAATTATTTTTAGCCACGAGGCGATATTGCTCAATCAGTTGTTTTGCAATAGGCAGTAGTTTGACATAAAATGTTGTATTGGTTTTCTTGCGTTTGGCTATCAGCCACAATTCGCCATCAAAAGAAGTCTGAATATCATCGAAAGTCAGTTTCTTAACATCTGCATAAGCCAAACCTGTAAATGACTGAAAGACGAATATATCCCGAATCTGACGTTGCTTGTATCTTCTGAGTTCTACGGTCATAAATCGGCGAAGTTCGTCTTCGGTCAAATAACCTCTATCCCGAGTCTGTGCTTTGAATCGAAAGCTGGCAAAAGGATTGACATGGATATAGCCCTTGCGTTGAGCAATCAACATAATTTGTTTCAGTTTGGTTACAGAAGTCAGTAAAGTGCTTCCTGCCAGTTTACGTTCTTCTAACAAATAGGCATAGTAGTCCTCAATAAATTGAGGTTCTATTTCCTTAATCGGGATGTCGGAAAGATTGTATCTATCCCGAAGAAACATCTCTACTCGCCTGCGGTTGATAATTAGTTGCTCATACGAACCTTCGGTGCGATCTTTGCCGACACGTTTAGCATAGCTTTCGTAGAACTCATCGGCAATGGAGAAGAACGTTCGGAACTCGTCTCCAAAACCCAAATAAGCATTTTTAACTTTTTCAGCAGAAACAAAGTTGTCTTTGTCGCAAATACTTTGGTATTGCTTGCCGATTTGAGTTTTGATGTTGTCTAGCTTCTGATTGATTTTCTGGGCTTCGAGACTTTTACCAGATGCTCTGTTTGCTTTGGTATCCCAAAGTTCAGGCTTGATGTTTAGCTTACAGCTAAACTGCGAGATGGTGCTGTTTACTGTGATCCTTCCCATTACAGGAGCTTTGCCATCTTTCAGATTGTTCTTTTTGAGGTAAAACAAAACCTTAAATGTACTTCTTGCCATAACTCTTTTTTTAATTACAAATTTAGTTTACTTAGAGTTATCCGGTGTTATGCAAATTTACGCAAACTGTTGAATAAGTGTCGAATAGAATCCAGTTTCGTAAAGTTACCCAGGTAACGATTTGGTAACTGAACTCGCCGTCATCTTTGCTTTTTTGTGCGTTTATTCTCTTTTGGTCAAATTGAATCGTTGTTATAATCCGCTGATTACATTCTTGTTACCCTCATTTGCTTTCCCTTTTCTAAATGACTGCTGTTTCTTTTAAATCCCATTTGCTTTTTCTTTGTACCTGAATGATTTTTTCTATAACTTGCCAACCTTGGGCAGAAAGGTCTGAACTATATTGTTTGAGTCGCATTAAACAAACTTAGTTCCCTTTCTG